>PKTC01000255.1 GCA_002869305.1 Marinilabiliales bacterium | reverse complement strand
TTCCAATTCAAAATAATCCTTAAACTTTATTCCCTCAAGTTCTTTTCCTTTAACAGATTTTGAGCGGATTACAGCCTCATGCTGAAATAATCTTCTAATATTGTTTCTAGCCCTCTCATTTTCATTAATCCATTCGGCTATTATATCTCGTGCTCCTTGCAAAGCTTCTTCAACAGATGCAACTTCATCATTAACAAACTGTTCGGCCTTACTCTCAATATTTAACTCTTCCTGCCTCATAATAAGCTTAGCTAAAGGTTCTAAACCTTTTTCCTTAGCTTTAGTAGCACGGGTTTTCTTTTTGGGTTTGTATGGAAGATAAATATCTTCAAGTTCAGTTAATGTTTGTGCATGCTCAATTCTATTTTTTAGTTCCTCTGATAATTTCCCTTGCTCATCAATAGTTTTTAATATAGTCTCACGTCTGCTATCAATTTCAAGTAATTTTGCGAATTGCTCGTTTATGGAAGCTATTTGCAGTTCATCCAAACTTCCGGTGGCTTCTTTTCTATAACGACTAACAAATGGAATTGTAGCTCCCTCATCAAATAACTTAATAGTATTTTTTACCTGCCAATCTTTAATAGATAGATTGTTTGAAATTTTTATAATATGGTTTTCATTCATAATTTCTGAATTAAAAGAAAAACAAAATAAGTAAAATTTGATGAATTATTGAAAGAGTATTGATACTATATATCTACTGTTTCTGATTTAGATATTTATCTATTTTCTGTAGTAAATCCAATCTGCTAATTGGCTTTGAAATATAATCATCACAACCAGCTGCAAGTATTACTGCTTCATCATCATCCATCGCATTAGCTGTTTGTGCTATTATTGGTAACTCAGGTTTTATCTTCTTTATTTGTTCTGTAGCTTCTAAACCATCCATTATTGGTAATTTAATATCCATTAATACCAAATCGATTTTGTGATTTAATTTACATAATTCAACTGCCTGCTCACCATCTGAAGCATGAAAGAATTCCACTTTTGAATCCTTTAAAAACTTAGTCAACAAGTCATAAGATACTTTTGAATCTTCTACAATTAGTATTGACTTATTTGGCCAACAATATTCCTGGTGACTCATTATTTCATTCTTTTTGTTTACTTCCGATTTACCAGGACTGAATGGAATTGTAAAATAGAAGGTAGATCCTTCTCCTTTTTGAGAATCTACCCAAATTTTACCATTTAGATTTTCAACAATACCCTTGCATATAGAAAGACCAATACCAGCGCCACCATAGCGCCTTGTTGATTTATCATCTACCTGCCTGAATCTCTCAAATATTAGTTCCTTTTCTAATTCATTAAGTCCAACTCCAGTATCCTTAACAAAAAAGACAATATTGGGAACCTCTATGTAATACCCGAATTTTATAGAACCTTCGTTGGTAAATTTTAACGCATTGGATAACAAATTGTATAAAATCTGCCTTATTCTATTGCTATCGGAGAATATACTTAAGTCCTTATAATCATATTCTTTTTCTGCCAGTATCTTTATATTCTGCTTACCTTGATTATTACGTTCTGAAATAAAGAAACTTAATAATTCCTCAATTAATTCATTTAGTCTAAATTCTGAATTATTTAATTTTAATTGCTTAGCTTCAATCTTTGAAAGATCAATGATATCATTTAGTAAGTCAAGTAACAAATAACCACTTTTATTAATAATGTTTAAGTATTTAATTATTGTTTCCTGGCTAAGATCATCAGAATCTAAAATTAATTTGGAGAATCCAATAATTCCGTTCATCGGTGTTCTTAGCTCATGTGATATATTCGCCAAAAAAGCAGATTTTAAACGATCAGACTCTTCTGCCTTTTCCTTCGCAAAATGAAGCTTCTCGTTATTTAATTCAATCGTTTTGTGATACCTTCTTTCTTCTTTTATCTTTCTTTTTCTCAGAATCATGTAGGTCCAGAGGATAAGTATAACAACAAGCAATAAAATGAGAATAATACTAAAGAATATAGTTTGTTGCTTATTTTGAGTAATAAATGCCATTGGATTATTAATAATCCTAGCCAGTTCTGGTAAATCTCTTCTTTTTATGTTGTGATGTTTCAGTTCATTATGATCAAAAACTAATTCAGATGAAGATACCTCGATGCTAATATCACTTATATTTGTACCATTTAATATCCGGTTTGCTATCAATGCTGCCTCATATCCCTGATTATAACCAGTTATTAACCTTCCTCCACAAATTCCTTTGTCTAAGTAAAAATCCCATGCGCCATAAATAGGAACATTAGCGTATCTTTTTAAATCTGAAACTATTTTATTATACGAACAATAAACATCTAATCGATCTTTTGTAAAAGCAGTTAAAAATAGAATAGCAGCATCATCAATTTCAGTAACTTTTTTGTACAGTTCATCAAAACTATAATCTCTTAGAAATTCATATCTGAACTCATCATTCGCAGTTAGCAGTGCTTTATAGGCTCTATCGTAGATAATATCTCCGGTTTTTGTTTCATCAACTATAAAATATATTTTGGAATAATCGGGATGAATCTGTTTAATCAACTCAAAGTTTTTAATGAACTCAATACTTTCTAAAACTCCTGTATAACTCTCCGGATAATTATGTGGATTATTTATGCCACAAAAAACAACCGGAATTTCCCCGAAAATTGTATCTCGGCAATCGAGCATAAAATTTAAAGCAAAATCATCAGACACAATAATTACATCAAAGTCTATATTTGAATATTTGGTTTTATACGTACTAAATAGTGAAGAATAATAATCCTCATAATGGAAAAATCTTTTAGAATCCAAGAATTCTGTATAAATCTCAAGGTCTAAAAAATTCTCAGATAATCCTTTATTAATGCCTGAGACTATATCATCTGTCCACTTTAAACCTTTATGATAAGAGTTAAGAATCAGTACATTTCTTTTTTCGGAAGAGAAAAGAATAACAGAATTCGCAAGAATAAATATAAAAAGTAATATATACTTCTTTAATTTCATTTTTTTGGCTGCTGTAATCTGTGGCAAT
>PKTC01000128.1 GCA_002869305.1 Marinilabiliales bacterium | reverse complement strand
GCATTCCATCAAGTATATTCATGTTTAAATTATCCATCACAACTTTTTCATCCTTTACAATAAAGGTTCCATTTAGATTGGTGATTTCCATTTTATCATATAGAATTCTATCCAATTTAGAAATTAACCTAAAATCAATTCTTTCGGGAACCTGAAATACTCCTGATGATGTTAATGTATCTTCTGTTGTCTCAATCTGAGCTTCTTTCCCTCCTAATTCATTTTCTTCTTCAACTTCTTCCGATATAAATTCGTTAGCATCAATGTTTTTTGAATTTAAATACAAACTACCTCTTAGAGTACCATCACTCAATGCATACGGTATATAATTTTCAATTTTTCCATTTAAACTAAAATCACTTTCACCAATTTCTGAATTAAATGATTTTAACTCCAAGTATTGCGGAGAAAAATTAAATGTAGTTTCAATGATCTTAACTGCTACCGGTAAATCCTTACTTTCAAAAATAAAATCTTTTACTTGCAATTGGCCGGAGGCTTTAAAGTCCTCATATTTTTCATTCTCTATTGTCGACAGATTTCCGTCAATATCAATATTAGCCACAATCTCTCCATTTAAACTCATATCCTCCAAAGGAAGAGCATCTGCAAGGGTACTAAGGACAATGTGTCCATCAACCGATCCTGTAATTCCTGGATCTGAAAATGGAGTACGAATATGCATAGCAATATCGAATGGATTACCTGCCATTTCAATATGAAACTTATTTAAATCTACCTTTGTATTATCATTTACTACGCCATCATAATATACCGATAAATCAACATTGATATTGTCGACAGATTTTGGTAAATCAGGATATTGAAACATTGCATTTTCAACTAATAATCTAATATTGGCAATAGGCATTTGCATATCATTATAAGTTCCTTTAATGTCTCCGGTTAACTTTAGATTTCCTGAAGTCTTAAGTTCCTCGAAACCCTCCATATAAATGGCTGGCACCATAGACAACAACGATTTAAAACTCGTTTTTTTAGTCCCAAATTTTACATCTACATTGATATCTTCTTCCAGCATTTCAACCATTCCCTCAAAACCCAATGCAATGTCATTTATGGATAATAAATTATCATTAAAAGTAAATTTCATGTTTTCTAAATCGGCAGCAATGGCTGCATTGAATCCAAAAGAAGTATTTTTTAAATACCTTATGCCTCCCATCTTAACATTGATGGCCTTAATTGAAGTCTTTATAGACAGATCCGAATAATCCATTCCCATATCTCCTTTTAACAAGAAATTTAGATTTTCAATCGTTGCTGTTATATTTGATGTTTCATCCTTATACTTTATTGTAGCGTCTTTGATCTGAAATTTCTGCAAATCTATTCTATAGTCCATTGGCGATGAGGATGTATCTTCTTCAACAATTTCTTCTTTTATTATGTCAGTTTCGGGGATTTCGTCAGAAGGAAGAGTAATATCCCAATTTGCTGAACTATCTTTCAACACTACACCATTAATAAAAGGCTCATTTAGAACAATCCCTTTGACTACAACATTCTTTTTCATGGCACTAATTAAATCAACCTGAACATTAAATGATTTGAAATAAAGTAAAGTATCTCCTTCAAATGCATCCATTCCTTTAACTGACAATTCCTGCAATCCTAAATTCAGGTTTGGAAAGGATTTTATCAATGATAATTTAAAGTCGGTAAACTCAACCTTTGCATGAACATTTCTATTAATCTCTTCTTTAACTTTTGTGAGCATCTGATCTTTAAAAAGCATTGGAACTACTATCAGAATAATAATTAGTATTCCAACTAGAATTGCTAAAATCCGAAAGAACCATTTAACTATTTTTTTCATATCATTATGATTTTTAAGTACATTTATTCAAATTTACGAAATAATGATTTAGTAAAAAGCACTTATTAAGGAAATTCCATGCAAATCTATCAGAGATTTTTTGAAAGAAATCAGAAAAGGCTTCCAGATGTATATATTTTTTATATATTTGCACCGCAAATGAACCTGTAGCATAACGGATAGTGCACCTGACTACGGATCAGGAGGTTGGGGGTTCGAATCCCTCCAGGTTCGCAAAGCCACTCTTTGAGTGGCTTTTTTATTGTGTTAAGTTTGTTTTTTTATTAAATTTGGTATACGCTTGAAGTTAATATTAATGGTAAATTTTTTAAAGTCAATTCACACATCTCATCACCTAAGTCCGGATTTTATTAAACGAATCTGTTTTATAAATAATATTAAATCCAAATTCCTTACTGTTATATTAATAGTATCTGCTTTGTTCTTTTCGTTTTACGATATATCAGTACTTCAAAATACTTCCGATAGTCATTTATTCCTATTGCACCTTAAGGCCGATATTATATTTTTAGTATTCTCTTTTATTTTTGCTTTGTATATTTACTTTAATCAAGTTAAAACTTATCATACAATTCAAAAACACCATAAGTATATTCATGGAACAATATCACTATTTATATTATTGTGGTCGACCTTTAAATCAGTGATATTTATTAAATATAGTGAGGGTAATTACAACCTTGCCATAATATGTATTTTATCTACCAGCTTAATATATCGCTTCCCTTTTAGGGTTTATTTCGGACAAATAGCATTAACTATTTTTTTTGCACTAGTACTATCACTGCTTTATCATTTTACAATCAACGAAATAGTTAAGAGTATGTATATATTAATACTTATTTCATTTATTTCATTAATCATTTCTCAAAGTATTTTTTATTTACAACATAAGATTCTTTTAAAAGAGAAGGAGATTTTAAGGTATCGCAAAAGATTAATCTTATAAAATAAAAAAGCCAGAATATAATTCTGGCTTGGCTCCTTCCTATCTGGTGTTAATTTAAACTCTTAAACCTAAAATAATTATATCATCAACCTGTTCCCATTTTCCGCGCCATTCATCTATTTTAGTATTTAGAATCTCCCGTTGCTCAGCCATAGGCTTTTGATGTATTTCTAATAATAGTTGTTTATAGTTATTAGTTTTGAATTTTTGTCCATCCTCACCTC
>PKTC01000392.1:2216-5257 GCA_002869305.1 Marinilabiliales bacterium | reverse complement strand
GTATTATATATTGGCGTTGAAGAAGAAGGAATTGTGAAAGTTAAAGCTGAACCAGAAAACAAGTTTGAAACCATTTGGGTAACAGGAAGCAATCCTGATGATCGTTCTTATGTATCGTCAGATATTGAAGGTATTGCTTATTTTAGATCAGATAATAAGACCTACTTATTAGCTTCTAGCCAAGGTAATTTTTCATATGCTATTTTCGAGTTAGGAAATCCTGATAAATATATCACAAGCTTTACAATCAATGATGGAAAAATTGATGGCGCTGAAGAAACAGATGGTTTGGAAATATACGATGGTTATGTAAATGAAACATTTCCTAACGGAATGTTAGTTGTTCATGATGGTTACAATTTTATAGGTGATTCACTTTTACGCCAGAATTTTAAATATATTGCTCTTGAGAAAGTTAAGGCATTATTAAAAGAGTAATAATATTAAATAACATATTTTCAGCTAATTATTATGCACACTTGAAGCATAATTTGATTTCACTTTATTTTTTACTATTTTAAGGACAATTAGAAAAGCTTTTTAACATGGGCAAATTGATAATTGTTCTAATTTCATTTGTATGGGTAGTTATTGCCAGTAGTCAGGTTGCCAAGTTTTTTCAAAAAATTCGATTACCCTTAATTACCGGTTTTCTATTTTCAGGAATATTAATTGGTCCTTATGGTCTGGATTTGGTTCATGCAGAATCGATCCCTAATCTGGATATTGTAAATTATACATCACTTGCCTTTATTGCATTTGCAGCAGGAGCCGAACTCTACTTGAAAGAAATAAGAAATAGCATAAAAAGTATTGTTTGGAATACGGTTGGTCAGCTAATAATTACATTCTTATTAGGTAGTGTGACAATGTATTTTATAGCAGATATGGTTCCTTTTATGAATGGTATGTCACATGAATCTAAAATTGCGGTTGCAATATTAACAGGGACCATATTTGTTGCACGCTCGCCATCTTCGGCAATTGCAGTGATTAATGAAATGAGAGCAAAAGGCCCTTTCACAAAAACGGCAATAAGCGTTACAGTTATCAAAGATGTACTGGTTATATTTTTATTTACGATTTGTTTAGCTTTTGCCAACACATTAATCCATAATACTGATTTTGGTATATTTTTTATCTTTTATTTAATAATATCCCTCATAATTACTTTAGGGTTAGGTTATTTGATAGCAAAATTTATTGAACTTTTACTTTTAGTACCCATTTCAATATATATAAAATCAATGCTTATTTTAGTTTCTGGTTTTGCAATATATGAACTATCGCATTTTATAAGAGATTATAGTGCTTTGAATTTCCCATTTGAGTTACTAATTGAACCATTGCTGGTTTGCATTGTAGCAAGCTTCTGGATTACTAATTATACAAAAGTTAGAGAAGACTTTTACAAAGTAATTGAAGATGCAGGTCCGATGGTCTATGCAGCTTTTTTTACATTGACCGGTGCTGCGATGTCTATCGATATTTTAATAAAAACCTGGACTGTAGCACTACTTATTTTCTTTGTGCGATTGATAGCAATGGTAATAGGATCATTTATTGGAGGTTACTTAGCAAAGGATCCAAAGTTACATAGAAGGTTGGGTTGGATGCCATACGTCACACAGGCTGGCGTGGGATTAGCATTAGCATTTGAGGTTGCAGGTGATTTTCCAGATTGGGGTATGCAATTTGCAACAATTATAATTGCGGTAATTGTTTTAAATCAGATTATAGGTCCTCCATTATTTAAGTGGTCAATAAAACTTGTAGGAGAGAGTCATCTTGCTTTAAAAGGTAACGAAGGAACGCATAGAACAGCACTAATTTTTGGGCTTGAACATCACTCATTACGTTTGGCAAGGGATCTTCAAAAGGAACATTATTCGGTAGAAATTGCTTCTATAGAACGTCGAAAAAATATTTCACATATTAAAGATGTGAAGATTCATTTTCTTGAAGATTTAAATGTGAAATGCCTCCATTCAATTAATATTAAAAAATTTCATACTATTATCTTAATGCTATCCGATGGAGAGAATTATAAAGCATGTAAACTATTGTTTAATAATTTTGAAACAAAAGTTGTTGTTGTGAGATTATTTGATTCCATCTATTCCGAAAAATTTCTTGAGCTGGGAGCATTGGTTGTTGATCCGGCTACAGCAATCACCAAACTTATAGAACAATTTGTTCGTTCACCAATTGCTGGATCATTAATTTTAGGGGATACAGAACAAAATGCTATTGTCGATATAAAAATTAGGGATAAAAACCTGCATGGAATTGCCTTAAGAGATTTGAGATTGCCACCTGACACCTTAATTCTCGCTGTTAAAAGAAAAGGACAAATGCTTATTTCGCATGGCTATACTCGTTTACGCAAAGGAGATATTGTAACAATGGTTGGTTCTATGGAAAGTTTAGAAGATATAAGTTTACAATTTGAGGAGTAATAAGATACCTGTTAATAGAAATTAACAGGTATTTTGGTTATATCATATTGTTTATAAAACATCTCAATATCCACTATTTATTTGATTTCAACCTTTCTAACAAGCTTTTAGCTCTGCTATATTCCGGATTTATTTCTAAAGCCTTATTTAAGCTTTCAATTGCTAATTCACGCTCTTCATTTTGATAATGGAAAATACCTTTAGCATAATAGTTTGTTGCATTATCAGGATAAAGTTTTATAGCATAACTCACCATATCTATAGCTTTATCAAAATTATTTTCTTTTCTAAAATTAAATGCTATATCTAGCAGTGCATCTGATTTAGGTAATACAGTAAAACCATATTCTTTTGAAAGTTTTTTAAAATGAAGATCAATTTCTTCGAAAGAAAGTTTGCTTCTCTCTTCTGTCATCGTTAATTCAGAAAAGAAAAATAATAAAGCATTATTTAATTTAAACAAAGGAACATGTCCTGTATTTTCAAATCTTTCTATTTTCCATTTGAATGTATTAGGGGCTTGTTCTTCAAGCAATTGTTTGAACTCCTCAATATGATCTAAAACTCTTAAATAGTCCATAT
>PKTC01000392.1:0-2165 GCA_002869305.1 Marinilabiliales bacterium | reverse complement strand
GATTTAATGGCGTCCAAACTTGTTTTTGTATTATCAAAATAGAAATCTTTACACCATCCAAACATGGGACTTGATACAATATACGCATCAAATAATTCTGGATAAAACAAAAAATTATAAGTGGTATAAAGACCTGTATTCGATTGTCCCATTAAAATTTTATAAGTATTCGTTCTGTAATTGCTTTGAACTCTAGGAACCAATTCTTTTTCCAGAAAACTGTAAAACATTTCTGCGTTTTCAACTCGACCTGAATCATCAGGGCATGCCCAATATTTGCCAGCAACTCCAGAATTTGATATTCCGATTACTATCATATCGGGAATTCTTGTGTAGGACAATTTTTCGACCGTAGCAACTGCATTTGCATAGGTGGAAGTTAAATGTCCATTCATGATATAAATAACAGGATATTCATCCGTAGATTCATCATATCCATATGGTAAATGAATATGAAAACTAACTTCGCCTTGCAAAACCTCCGATTCAAATTTCACGGTTTTACCTAACTGATAATCAGTCTCAGTTTGAGATATACTTATTGCTAAAAACCCAAGCATTAATATTGATAATAATAAAAGCTTTTTCATACTCATTTTGGTATTTATAATTATACACTCTACTCTTAATTAATGTCTAATTTCTTAGATATTATATAAAAGACTAAGATAATTAAACCATTCCTGGTTTTTTATTCTTGGCACATCTTTCAATAACTGTTTTAGTTCTTTTTTGCCTGGTTTCTTCTCTTTTTGCTGATAATATCCAACCAATATACTGGTTTTGATACGATTTAGCAAAATTGAAAAAGTTAGTAAATGCTTGCTTACTTTTCTTAAGTTCCTTTTCAAAAAAATCGGGCACTTTAATATCCTTTTTTGATGAGTATGCTTTATCCCACATACCATTATTCTTAGCAATTTCTACTTCTTTCATCCCAGTAGGGGTCATTTTACCCTCCTCAATAAGCTTTTTTACTCTGTTTTTATTCACTAAAGACCATAAACTATTCTTTTTTCTTGGAGTATATTTTTGCATATACGTTTGGTTATCGATACGTTTTACCAGGCTATCAATCCAGCCATAACAGAGTGCTTCTTCAACCGCTTCGGAATAAGTTATGGTTGCTTTTTTTGTATGTTTTTTATAATAAATAAGCCATATTTCATTAGTAAGAGCATGGTTTTGTTCTAACCATGCTCTCCATTCATCTCTATTTTTACAATAAATTGTTTCCATTCATTAGAATGTAATCACGTGTTCTTCACCTTTTATATAATCCGTTAGTGCGGTTCCCATATATTTAACGTCTACACCTAGTTGGGTTAGTTTATCTGCCACACCATACATATCAGCACATGCTTTGCAAGCTTCTAAAACAATACCTTCTTCTTTCATTTTCTTTAAGTAATCCTGAAGTTCGGTATCTTCTGAAAGCAGTTTGGATGATGGACCCCAAATAATGAAGGTAACATTTTTCCACCAACCATATTTCTTTGCGTTGTATGTATACATATAAACCATCTTTTTGGCAACTTCAGCATCGCCGCTTGTCCATACTACAACAAGCTTTTCACTTGCATTATTAACCTGTTCAATCTCATTTGGTGCCTGTTCCTGTGCCATAAGATTCTTTGTATTAAACATTAGAACACTGCTAAAAAAAACAAGTATTATTATTTTAGATTTCATAGTTAATTTTTTGATGTTAAATGATTACTATCCTAATGATCTAGTCTTTGGAAATAGCCCTTGAAATAACCAATTTTTGTATTTCAGAAGTACCCTCATATATCTGTGTTAGTTTTGCTTCTCGCATTAATCTTTCTACATGGTATTCTTTTACGTAGCCATAGCCACCATGGATTTGAACTGCTTCCGTTGTTACTTTCATTGCTACATCTGTAGCATACAATTTAGCCATTGCGCTTATGGTTCCATAGGGTTGATTATTATCCTTCAGCCACGCTGCTTTATGAACTACTAATCGTGCTGTCTCTATAGCAGTTGCCATATCTGCTAACTTAAAAGCAACAGCCTGATGATTTATGATTTCTTTTCCAAAAGCTTTTCTTTCTTTAGAATACTTAACAGCTAATTCATATGCACCTGCTGCAATTCCTAAAGCCTGGGCTGCAATTCCAATTCTTCCTCCTTCGAGCAGC
>PKTC01000200.1 GCA_002869305.1 Marinilabiliales bacterium | reverse complement strand
TTTTCGTTTTTCAGAGAAGAACGAATGGATTTAAAGATTCTCCATAGCAGGAATACAATATAAAACGCAATAACAAGTATGGAAACAAAAAACAGGTAATTTAATATTCCTGCAAATCCATAATTGTCGTCTACGTTAAAAGAGACCTTAGCTTCATCGATTAATATGTTATACATCTCACCATTTTTTAATTCCAAAGTGGCATTTTCGGAAATTTATAATGGAATTTCGATAACAGGGAAAAATGGTTCAAAATTGGGGCTAAATAAGGTTAAAAAGAAAAATAGAGCGGACAATGTTAGGGTAACTGCCCCAACACCAAGCAATACGGTCAAAATACCATAAATAAGACCAATCACTTTTTTGTTTTTGATTTTCTGTGTGTCCATAAATTATTGTAGCTCGTTTTTATTTCATCAGCAAAAAAAAGAAAAATTATTGAAAAACAATACCTAATAGCATGTTAAAAGACATACGATGTAAAAATAATCTACAGAAAAACAATTAAATAACTCTTTGCGTGCAAAGTTTGACATCCTTTTAAACATGATCAATTTGAGCTTTACGGGATGAGCAGAATAATAATTTTAGAAAAAAGTTTTGCAAATCATATAAGATTTGTTTAACTTTTCCATTCGAAATATACATGTTTGGAGTGTTATGTAAACTATAATAATTATGGAAAAAGACATTTTATTGGTTCCGTGGGATTTTTCTGAAGTTGCTGAGGCGGCTTTGCAACATGCAATTAAAATTGCGAATAAGCTAAATAATCAAATAACGCTTATTCATGTTGTAAAATCTCTTAAAAAGGGTGAGGAAGCCCTCGAAGAGCTAAACAAAGATATAAAAAAGCTAAGCTCTAAATATGGAGCAGAGCTTAATCCCCTAGTACTAGAAGGCAGTTTATTTCACGTGATTTCTGACTATGCTTCTGAAAACAATGTGAGCATGGTTGTAATGGGTACACATGGAATTAAAGGAATGCAAAAATTTACTGGAAGTTATGCTTTGAAAGTAATTGTTGGTTCAAAAATACCTTTTATTGTAATTCAGGATCCTCCGACGAAAAAAGATGTTTTCAAAGACATTGTATTCCCTCTTGATTATAGAAGTGAGGCGAAACAAAAACTTCAATGGGCCTTGTTTTTAGTAAAGTATTTTGATGTAAAAATTAATATTATTGTTCCAACGATTAAGGACAAATCATTGAATGCAAAATTAATGGGGAATGTTCATTTTGCAGAAAAAATTCTTGAAAAGTACGATTGCGAATATGAGTTGCATAAAATCGAAGGAAGTAATTCTGCTGAAGAATCTATTGCATTTGCAAAAAAGGTTGATGCAGATATGATCCTGATAATGACTACCAAAGGAATTGGAATTACAGACTATGTATTAGGTGCACAGGAACAATACATTATTGCTAATACGGCAAAAATTCCAGTAATGGTTGTTAATCCAAGAACAGACTTAAGTCGATATGGCAGCTTTAGTGCAACGGGAGGATAAAATTTTTATACAACAATAAAGCATTATTGAACAAGGAGTTAAGCTCCTTGTTTTTTTATATAATAATTTGTGTTTATTACCTGTAATTCAATTAAAAAGATATATTTTTGCCGCAAAATTTAGAATGCAAAACTTTTAAAACGATTCATAATGACATTTGTAACAAAAGAAAAGTTTCTTTCAAAAGAGTGGTTTTATAATTATACACTCATCGCTATTGGTTCTTTTATTCTGGCTGCAGGTTTTGTTTATTTTATCGACCCTCATAAAATAGTTCCCGGAGGTGTTTATGGTATTGGTATTGTTGTTAAAAACATTACAGCAGAAATAATGGGATCAGGAATCAAATTACCCTTTTTAAAAGAACCCATATTTAAGGATGGTTTAGGAATTGGATTTGTTGGATTGTTGCTCAATATTCCTCTAACAATAATAGGAATTAAGGTTCTTGGGCCACGCTTTGGAGTTAAAACAATTGTTGGATTTGTGTTCACCTCAATTTTTATAGACTTTCTGGATGCCAAGTTTGATGGTGCACTGGTTGACGATGTATTATTATCTTGTATTTTCGGTGGTGTCTTAATAGGCTTTGGGCTGGGATTAATTTTTAAGACAAGAGCGACTTCAGGAGGATCAGATATAATTGCTATGATAGCAGCAAAATACACCAGAATGTCTTTGGGACTTTTACTGATTGTTGTTGACTCCGTAATTGTTTTATTTGGGTTGTTAGTGTTTAAAGATTGGAAAATCCCATTGTATTCGTGGATTGTAATTTATATTACGGGTAAAGTGATTGATGCGACACTTCAGGGCGTTAGTTATGATAAGGCTTTATTTATTATTTCTGATAAGTACGAGGAAATTAGAGAAAAAATTATCAATGATTTAAATAGAGGAGGAACGTTGATAAATGGAGTGGGCATGTACAAAGGATTAGATAAAAAGATAATCTTTACAAACGTAAATAGACGTGAGCAGGGAATATTGCAAGATTTTATAAAAGAAATTGACCCTTATGCATTTATGAAAGTTATAGATGCACATGAGGTTCTCGGAAACGGGTTTAAACCGATTCGAGAAGTTTAAATAAAAAAGAGAGGTTTTTCCTCTCTTTTTATTTATTTGGTGTGACTTAAATTCACAAAATCAATATAATTCGAATGGTGATGTCCATAAATTTCTGTTGATTCTCCAACGATCTTGTAAGTACTATGTTCTCCTACAATTTTACTAAATAAAATTTGATACTCAACATTTTCTTCATCGATCATTACGATATATGATAAGTTATCGTGTGTATCAGCAGCAAGTTTTTCCTGGCATAGTGGACAGAAAAACTCGTGCTTTTCTCCTTCCTTCGTTTTAAAATTAGGATTCTTTTTTGTTGTGTAGTTTCCCAATTCAGGACTAAAGAGAATTAATCCAGAATTTCCGGATTTATCTTCTGCGGTTAAAATAATGTGATCTGCTACATTAAGGTATCCTTTGCATCGGGGACAGATAAAGTTTTGTTTCATAAAAACACCTCCTT
>PKTC01000421.1 GCA_002869305.1 Marinilabiliales bacterium | reverse complement strand
CCATATTGCAGATCATTCATTGTTTGAAGATCATCAGCACATATATAATCAGACTGAGGATCACGTCCTTGTGCGAAGAAACCATCCGTCATTGATTCATGCCAAGAATAGCCTAACAATGCTGTAATGTTATGTGCATCATTTAATGTTTTCATATAATTAGCAGTAACATCAATCATTTTTTGCGTGTTATTCTCATATTCTCGCTTAGCATAACCATTATCGGCAGAAGCATATAACCCACTTGGTCTGAAAATGTAATTTTCCCTATCGTCCCGAATATATCCTAAGTTAACACTCCCTATTAAGCCTTCTACAATCTCTAGATCAGCTTTAAAATTTCCAAGATATCTTTTTGCATCCCTTGTGTTGTCTATTTCGTTAATGATGGAAATTGGATTTTCATAATTAAATACTCTTTGAGTTTTATCATAATCACCATTTTCATCGTACACAGGATCTGTTGGGTTTCTTGAAAAAGCATGGTAGAGAATATCATCCTTATCCCATCCATCGTAATTTTCATAATCATTTTGTTCAAATGTTGCTGACATGCTTCCCGACAGTGTTAACCTATTATCAAAAGCAGAATGTGATAAATTAACTTTAGCAATTGTTCTTTCTTTTGATGTTCCCTTCATCACACCTTCCCAATCGGCCTGTGTTATTGAAGCATAATAAGTACTTTGCTCGTTGCCACCTGAAAAGTTTAAGTTATATGATTGCGTAATTCCAGTTCTGAAAATTTCATCCTGCCAATCGGTATTTGCCCCACCATCATTAAATACACTATCTATTGTATATTGTGGATTAGTAATCTGTTGTTCCTCAAGTAATCCTTGTGCATAATTTCTAATATCATCTGCTGATAAAAGATCAAGTTTATTTGCTACCTGATCCATAGAAATTTTAGAATTGAATTGGATTTGAAAACCACCTTTTGAGCCCCTCTTGGTATTAATAATAATAACACCATTTGATCCCCTAGAACCATAAATTGCCGCAGAGGCAGCATCTTTTAGTATATTAAAACTTTCTATATCCTCTGGAGCAACAGTCGTAGGGTCAACTCCAGGCACTCCATCTACAACATATAATGGTTGTGTATTAGAATCAAACCCAGAAGCACCTCTTATTTTTACAGAGAATCCTTCATTTGGATCTCCTCCTTTTTTAGATATTAATACTCCAGCACTTTTTCCCTGTATCGCCTGTATAGCATCAGTAATTACTCCGCCACCCATTTCTTCTGCCTTAACCTGGGAAACTGCTCCAGTTTTATCTTCTTTTTTCTGAACACCATAACCAATTACGATTACTTCATCGAGTAATTCAATTTGTTTTTCTAATTGAATATTAATTATTGTCTGATTCCCAACGAGTACTTCTTGAGTGGCATAACCAACAAAAGAAAATACTAAAGTTGCATTACTTGGGACGGAAATAGAATATTTGCCATCTATATCAGTAATGGATCCTATTCCTGAATTTTTCTCTAAAATGGTAACACCTGGTAGAGTTACGCCTTCTTCCGCATCTGTAATTACACCTGTTACGGTTGTTTGCGCGAAAACATAACTCGGCAATACCAAGATGAAGAAAATTAAAATAAACCTAGATAGAAGATTTTTCATCATTTTATGCTTTTGTAATTTCAAATTAATTATAGGTTAAAAATACAAAAAAAGGAGACCAAAATCAATGGCAAAACATTTTATAATCAAAGAATTACACCACGTCATATTCGACAAAAGCATTATTTCAAACGTTTGCGAAATGAGTTTACGATAGCGTTGAAATAATTTGTAAATTTTTTATTTCTGAAATCTTTTTTATATTTTTTACTTAAATTATCATTGAGAATTAAAATAGTTTTCTTTTCTTCATAACGAAAATTAATATCTGAATAAAACAATGAAGGGACATCAGGTTACCATAAAGGATATTGCAAAAATCCTACATATATCGCCTTCAACCGTTTCAAGGGCCTTAAAGGACCACCCGGATATTAATCCACAAACAAAGAAGAACGTTCAGGAATTAGCGAAAAAGTTAAATTACAAACCAAACCAGGTTGCGCTAAATTTATTACAAAAGGAAAGCAAAATTATTGGAGTTATTGTTCCGGAATTTATACATTATTTCTTTTCTACGGTTATAAGTGGAATTGAGAAAATTGCGAACGAATCGGGATACCATATCATAATAGCCCAGTCCAATGAATCTTACCATAAGGAAGTAGAAAATATTCAAGCACTTTTATCAAGTAATATTGATGGCTTTATTATTACAATGGCTAAAACAACTCTTAATTTTGATCATTTCAAAAACGTTGAAGAAATTGGAGTTCCTATGGTTTTTGTAGATAGATCATGTGAAGAAGTTAATGCAGATGAAGTATTAGTAGATGATTTTGACGGCGCCTATAAGGCAACAAAACATCTTATTGAAAACGGTTGTAAAAATATAATACATCTTGCAGGTCCACAGAATTTGGAAATTGGAGTAAAGCGTAAGGAAGGATTTTTGGCTGCTCTAAATGAGTCAGGTATTGATGTTAAAGATTTCTCAGTTCAGATTTGCGATAGCCATGATCATGCACTAAGATTGATGCCAGAGTTATTTAGCAGACACAATAACATTGATGGTATTTTCGCTGTGAATGATTTAACAGCAGTAGGTGCTATGAAGGCAGTAAAGATGATAAATAAAAAAGTACCCGAAGACATAGCTATATCAGGATTTACCAATTCATTCATATCCAATATTACTGACCCTGAGCTAACTACCATAGACCAAAAAGGATTCGAGATGGGTCAGCATGCGGCAAGAATGCTTTTAAAAAGAATTAAAAGTGACGAAAATTATGGTCCTGTAACAACCATTCTAAATACCGAACTAGTAGTTCGAAAATCAAGCCTTAGGAAAAAATAAAAAAGCGATAAAGTGTTTACTTTATCGCCTTTTGTAGCGAGAGGCGGAATTGAACCGCCGACCTTCCCGATTATTATCGGGACGCTCTAACCACTCTTAATTAATTTGTCAATGTATTTTCTACTTTT
>PKTC01000018.1 GCA_002869305.1 Marinilabiliales bacterium | reverse complement strand
AGAATTACAAATGCATTATCCAATGTTCTTCCACGCATGTATGCCAAGGGTGCTATTTCAATTATTCCGTCTTCTATTAACTCAGCTAACTTACGTGGGTGGATCATGTCCATTAAAGCATCGTAAAGAGGACGTAAATACGGATCAAGTTTTTCTTTTAGATCTCCCGGAAGAAATCCAAGGTTTTCACCTGCCTCAACTGCGGGCCTTGTCAAAATAATTCTTTTAACTTCCTTATTCTTAAAAGCTTTAACAGCAAGTGCTATTGCAGTATAAGTTTTTCCTGAACCTGCTGGACCTATTGCAAATAATAAATCATTGGTGTCGTAATCATCAACTAATTTTTGTTGATTCACAGTTCTTGCCCGAATTGGACGCCCACTGTTACTGTAAATTAATGCATCATCATCATCTTCCTTTTTCTTTAATAAAGAAATTCCTTCTCCTTTGATTAAAGCTTTAAACTGATCATCTTCGAGCTTTTTAAATTTTAAAAAATATTCGATCAACAATTGAAGTTTTTCTTCAAATTCATTAATTAGATGCTCCTCTCCTTTTACTTTTATTTCGTCTCCTCTTGCTATTATCTTAAGTTTCGGATAATGATGTTTTAATATCTCTAGCTTAGAATTTTTTACTCCATAAATATTAACTGGTTCAATGCCTTCTAAGTAAATTACTTTTTCTATCATAAAATTATTTTAAATAGCACTATGTTAACAATAATTACATATTGCTAAACATCAGATTACAAAGGTATAACATCTGATTTTAGAATCATCGAAAATACGTAAAAATATTTTTTGTTATCACAAGATTTAACAAGAGTTGCAACAAAGTTTTAAACAAAACTTTCTTATCACCAAATTTCATTATTATTAAGTGAAGGCATGGCTATTTAATTTGCCAATTAATTATGAATTGTTATGTGTAATTAAGAATTTTAGGAAACTTAATTAATTCCACGTTTCGAATCATTATAATCTGCAATAATCCGTTAAATTTGTATCTTTAAAAATAAAATCCAGAAGAGATTTAAGTCTATGCCCGTAATTACGTTAACAACAGATTGGAACAATGATGACTTCTACACAGGCGCTGTTAAAGGGGCTATTTATAATCATTATGAAGATGCTAGAGTTGTTGATATTACGCATAAAATTAAACCATTTAATATTTACCATGCGGCATTTATTTTAAAGAATACTTATAAGTTTTATCCTAAAGGAACGGTTCATATTTTAGGAGTAAAAACCGAAGCTTATAAAAATCAACACTATTTAGTTGCTCAATTTGATGGTCAATATTTTATTGGAACCGATAATGGAATTTTTAGTTTATTATTTAGAGATGATGATCAAGTAAAGTATATATCATTAGAGGAAGAAAAGACCAGTTTCCCAGCTCTGAATGTATTCGCAAAGATAGCATGTCGATTAATTCAGGGTGAGAATTTTGAGAAATTAGGAGAAGAAGTTAGCGAAGTTGAACGAAGAGTTCCTTTAAGAGCTACCATAGAAGAAAATGTTATTTCGGGCTCCGTGGTTTACATTGATTCTTTTCAAAATGCTATAACGAATGTTTCTAAAGATTTATTCGACCGCATTGGCAATGGACGTAATTTTAAAATTTACGTTCAGAGTAATCATTACATGATATCTAAAATAAACCAGGCATATCAGGAAACTTCTGTTGGTGAGTTGCTTGCCATATTTAATTCTTTAAATTTACTTGAAATAGCAATTAATGGAGGAAATGCGGCTGAACTGCTAAATTTGGATACAAACTCAACCATTAGAATAAAATTTCAATAGAGTTTGATTATTTATTACTTGCATACGGTCATTAAGATTTATATAACATAACTAATATGCCTTTGCCAACGAAAACATTTAGAACGTCAAAGGCAAACAGCTAGAAACTATGAAAAAAGAACTGGAAGCATTTGATCGATTACTTAAAATAATGGATGAACTGCGCGAGAAATGCCCATGGGATAAAAAACAAACCTTAGAATCGTTAAGAACATTAACGATAGAAGAGACATATGAACTAGCCGATGCAATTATTAAGAATGATTTAAAAGAGCTCCAGAAAGAGTTGGGTGATTTATTACTTCATATTGTATTCTATTCAAAAATAGGTTCAGAAAAGAATGCCTTTAATATGACTGATGTTATTAATGGAATAAATGAAAAATTAGTCCATCGACATCCTCATGTTTTTGGAGATATTAAAGTTCAAGATCATCGTGAAGTGGAAGAAAACTGGGAAGAAATAAAAATGAAAGAAAAGGACCGTGATAACTCTGTTTTATCTGGCGTTCCCGAATCGCTTCCTGCGCTGGTAAAAGCCAATAGAATACAACAAAAAGTTCGTGTAGTTGGATTCGATTGGGAAAAACGCAGCCAAATTTGGGATAAGGTTAAGGAAGAATTAAGCGAATTACAACATGAAGTAGAATCCGAAGATCAAGAAAAGATTGAAGCCGAATTCGGTGATTTATTTTTTTCATTAATTAACGCTGCACGTCTCTACGATATTGACCCGGAAACTGCTCTCGAACGTACCAATAAAAAATTTATTAAACGATTTAATTACCTCGAAAATCAAACCATCAAGAAAGGTAAATCATTAAAAGGCATGTCGTTGGATGAAATGAATTTGGTTTGGGAAGCTGCTAAGAAATTTGATTAATTAATAATAAATTAATCAATGTACATAATAAGAAAATCCGCCTATGAGGCGGATTTTCTTAAATATAATTGCAATTATTTATTTTTCTGATTTGTTCTTGTAGCCGACTGATTAGCTGGTTTATTTTTTGGTGCAGGTGCTTTTTTTGACTGATTAGAAGTGGCTGTTTTAGCTTTAGAAGCAGGTTTCTTAACTTCTTTCTTTTCCTTCGTATCTGTCTTTTCTTCAATGTTCTCTTCAGATTTTTCCTCTTTCTCCTCTTCGAAATTTAACAATTCGAGTTTATGAAGAATATTATACCAGTTAATTACCTTTTTAATGTCACATACATATACACGGTCTCTGTCATAGTCTGGTAATACTTCGCCAAAATAGTTT
>PKTC01000138.1 GCA_002869305.1 Marinilabiliales bacterium | reverse complement strand
TTGCATTTATTTCTTTTAAAAATTTTGAAATATAATATGCTCCAAATGCTAATCCTCCCATAAAAATCATTATAAAAACTCCAATTACCGCATAAACATACCCAAAAACAACCTGAAACACCAGGAGCAGAACGATTTCAATTGCAGTGCCTGTAAAACCTGCTGCATAAACTCCTTTATAAATTGGTCCTGCCTTAATAAAAAACAGTCCGGAAATAATTATTATAATAAATGCTGGTATCCAATATTTAATATTAAAATGACTCATCCAAAGTTTTAACTGGCTCTGATAAAATACTGGACTAAAATCATGATTAATGACTACTGAGTAATCCAGTTGTTGAAGAAGTTGCTTACTTCTCATTTCAACCTGTGCATCATCAAAATAATAGGTATTAACATAATCTGTTGAGATATTTAAGATCTCAACCCTTTCAGCAATTTTATAACTCAATTGATTATCTGAGGCTATTAAAAAATCTTTATCAGCTGGGAAAATAATAACAGAATTAAACTCAGTCCTAAGAGTTTTAAATATAATAGATAAAAGATTTCGTGACTCCTCGCTTAAATAATTACCACTCGAAGGCATTGAAATTGAAATCACAGCATTACAATTTAAATTTTGTTTTAATAGATGAAAAAACTCCTGGGTATAATATCTATTTAATTGGATTGTGGATGGTTTTGGCAAATTAATCAAAACAACATCGTACATTTTACTATTCCTTTTTAGAAATCGAATAGGATCGTTTTCATATAAATTAAGTATTTGATATGAATGATCTTTTAATGTTTGCCGGGCAATTTTAAATATCTCAGGATTAATATCTACATAGTCTATCCTAGTAACGGGATATTCCATTATTTCTTCTATAACACCAGATATGATACCGGAAAGAACCAATACATTTTTTGGCTCCTTATGTTGAACCATTGCCAAATGCACAGATTCTTCTTTTTTAATAATATCTCCTGAAGAAGCCATTAGTATATTGTTTTCATAATAGTTCTGTTGATCATGTTGTTGTGTTATTGTGAAAATTCCATATGGAGAATCATTGGTATAAATAATTTCTTGTGAGGGAAATGCCTTCTCTCGAACCTTTTTATCAAAATCATAACTCATAAATAAATAACCAAATATGAAAGATAATATAATGATAATAGCAGAGAGTAAATGCTGGTCGCTTTTTATTCCTAAGTAAAATATAGTTATAACAGAAACAATTAGTATTATAAACAAACTCTGAAATGTTGTAGTAACCCAGATTAAGATAAAATTAAAAACAATTCCTCCCATTAAACTTCCCAACGATTCCCATGCATATACATTACTAATTTTGTTTTCTTGCGCTTGTGTTGATTTTTCTTTTGAGAATAGAGTAAATAAGATTCCTGAAAGAATGCAAAATGGACTAAGGATTATTAGTGAGTAGAAAAATACGTGTAAAATACCTGCCATTACCCCAGGAAGAAAAAGTAAGTGCCAAATGTAATGTAGGGCAACAACAGTGATACTTGGCAAAAAAGCTAAAGTTCCCAAAAATAAAATTAACCAGAATACTATTGTTATTTTATTCTTAAAAAATCGTCCTAAATAAGCACCCAATCCAGTTAACAGCATCCAGTTGGCCAGAATAATTCCAATAACCAACTCATTACCACTAAATAAGGTGAGGAATTCTCTTAATAAAATAATTTGTGCAGCTAATGCAATAAAACCCAACAAGATAACACCAGGCTTTACGATCTTTATTTGATTATTTTTAGACATTTTATTGAAAAGTTAGCCTCTTGAGAAAAGAACTCTAATGGCCTTTTTAAAATAATTTAGATGCCACAAGAAATGGAAAAGTGCTATAATAAACCAAACTACTCCTATACCTGCATGAATTTGTAATACATAGAATGGTATTTCTATATCTATATCAAAACTGTTAATAAAAGACATACAAACGCCTATGGTTCCTCCTAATAAAAAGGAAACCATCAATAGTATGTTCCAAATTCGGCGATGTGTAGTAAACTTGAAATATTTGGTTTTTGTAAAAAAATAACTACTGAAATAAGTTAACAATGAAATTAAGGTTATAGGTAAGAAGCCATAAGTAGTCATGTTATTATTTTTTTAAGTCATTTTCTGCAAACACTAAAGCTTCATAAATATAAATATCAGCATCTTTCCAACCATCCCATCCAATACCAGCTTTATTGCGTGCGCAATAACCTAGAAATTCGGTCTTTGTCCAACCGGTTTCTAATGCAACTTGTGGTAAAAAAGTGCCTGATGCAAAACCTTTTTTAATATAAATTCCGTGTTTCCCCATCTCAATTTCATCAATGGATTCAATTTTTTTTAATGGCGTTAAAACTGATATTTCCACATCCAGTTCTTTTAACTCACTCATTTCAACCAAAGGAAATCGATGATCTTCTGTAGCGGCAGCAACAGCCATTTTTTGAACGATTTCATACAAAGGTTCATTAGCCACAAACCTACCTATGCACCCGCGCAAGGCACCTTCTTTATGTAAAGTAACAAATGCACCGCATTCCGATTTCAGCACTGCACTTAATTCATTTGGATCAATTTCTGGATATTTTCCATTAGTTAAATACTCGCCAATAGTACTTCTAGCAATCTCTAATAATTTTTCTCTATCCTGATCTGTTATTAAAAATTCATTTACTGACATATTTTGGTTTTTTTTCTTTGCAAAAACGATGGCGTAATAACCAACTACACGAGTTTTGTCACCTAAGGCATCTCCCGAATTTTGGTATTCTATCGGCACAACATCAATAGTTCTATCTCTTTCAGTAATATTCAGTAGGGTTAAAACAGCTGGCCAACCGCATAAGCTGGTAACTAAATTTTCAACATTTGCTGATCCATTTGCGTTCATTACATCAATTACTCTTTTAACAGAATTTGAAACAATGGCGTCTCCTGTTTTTTGATCCACCTCTTTTGCATCTGCATAATTAGGATAATGCGAAAAATCAGTGCTAATTATAAAAAGATTTTTTTCAATAAAATAATGAGCTAAAACCCTGGCTATTTCTTCTACTTCATTT
>PKTC01000391.1 GCA_002869305.1 Marinilabiliales bacterium | reverse complement strand
CCATTCTTCCTCTATTTGATTAAAGTTAGCATTAAAATTTGCAGTTAGTTATTTTAAGTCTGTTTTAATTAAATCTTCATCGTCGCCAAATACCATTACAAACTGAAAATCAAATGACTTATCAGGTTCAATGCTTGATTCAAGTTTTACAGTTGCTCCACTATTCAATAAATTTATTTCTAAATTAGAATTAATAACTTTGAATCCTGTTATTGCTTCTGTTTCTGTGTCGTGTATGAGAATATAATCATCATCCACAGTTGTAACATATTTACTACATTCCAGTATTTCTTTATCCGAAGGCCAGTTTGTTGTAACTTTTTTTTGCTGAGGTTTTCCTTTAATAAGTTCTGTTACATAAACTTCCTGATCGTTTAATGTCTTGCCAATGAAATTCCTTACATTTTCTACTTCATCATCTCTAACTGTAGTTTTGCCATCTAGTTTTGGATAAGGATACCACCATTGCCAGTCGCCAGAATATTTAGAAATGAACCCGATTAGATCTTGTTCAATTTGCATTGTTTTGATGGAGTCCGATTGATTCTTAATCTTTATATTCCACATTACAGCATTCTTCTCTACTGGCATCCTTGTGCTACTTTCTATTTCAAAACTTTGAAAATTTGTTTTTCTCAGTGCTTGAAAAGGTTGCCAGCGAAATTCTTCAACTAAGGGTATTTTGCCGTTCAATTTAAAAACTCCCGTATGATAACCTCCAGCGAATGGTGCTGCTGCCAACCAACTAATAGAACTCATATCGGGATTAGTCAGTGCCTGACTCTGAAAGTTTCGAATGGATGGCTCCATATCTACAGTATCAACGGACACCCACTTTCCTGAAAGCTCTTCCAGGCCAGGAATATTGTCATAAATTGAATCTAAGGGTTTCTGCTTACAAGAACTGATAAATATTAAAAGAATGATTATTTGAAAAAAGTATTTCATGGAAGATTATTATTTTTAAGATTAACTTAATTTTTGTAACGCATATGCATATGCACCTAAAGATATAGCTTTACTTGCTCCCAACTTTGTAAACCCAACACCTATTCTTGGCATGCCGTCGTATTTAATCTTTTTTCTACTTCCTGGAATTTCATATTCAACTACATTTCCTTTAGCATATGTTTCAAAAGTTGAGGAATCATCCACATCAAAGACTTTGAATGATAAACGATTAGTTATATTACCTTCGAAATCTTCGTAAGATCTATTTAATTCTTTGTACATAGCCGGTGCAAATAATTCAGCTGCAGCAATAATACCCCCTCCAATAACAACTAAGCCATCTACTAATGTAACTATATTGGCTATTGAGCTTCCTAAATTTTCACCGAAGGCTCGGAATGCTTCCTTTGCCGCTTCTGCATTACCTTGTAAATTCCCCTTTGCGATATCAAAGATATCTTTTGGCATTAGCTTATTATCAAATAAAATACCTGCTCGCTCACTATATACTCTCTGTATAGCTCTTGTACTAACACTCTCCTCAGCATTCCAGTTTGGATTAAATTTATTTAAAGAATTATGAATTTCAGCTCCACAAGAATTATCACCAACAATCAACTCTTGGTTTAATACAATTCCGCATCCAAAACCGGTTCCTAAAGTAACTCCAACTAAATTTTTATGTTTTAACATACTTCCTGCATTTTCCAACTTACCATTTACCTCAGGCAATAATCCAGACAGAGCTTCACCGTAAGCAAACAAGTTTCCATCATTATTGATAAATATGGGTAACTTAAAAATTTCTTCCAACATGGGTCCCAGCGGAACACCTCGATTAAAAGCTTTGAAGTTTGGTAAATTACCAATAATTCCGCGTTCATAGTCTGCCGGTCCGGGAAAAGCAAAACTAATGGCATCGGGTTTTTGATTGATTTCTTTTTCAGCTAATTTAAAACCATCGATAATGGTTTGAAGACATTTATCAATATCATCCGCATATGAAGGAAATGTAAAAGGCCCTGCTATTTCTTTATTGCCTTGCAATACAGAAAATACAAAATTTGTTCCACCTGCGTCAAGGGTAGATACAATTCTTTTGTCATTATTAGTATCTATCATAATTTTATTAATTTTTTGCAGCATAATATGCTGAGTAACTTACATATAAAATAGATGCAACTAATACAAATAAACTTTGTGTAACTCCAAAATTATCGCTAATTAAACCCATAATGGGTGGAATGATTGCACCACCGCAAACTGCTAATATTATCATACCTGATATTTCATTAGCATATTCAGGCTTATTCTCCACAGCAATTGCAAATACTATTGGAAAAATATTAGAGAACCCTAATCCAGTAATAAAAATTAAAGCCCAAGTAATATTAATATTATTCACTAAAATGATGGCAATTAACCCTACCAATGTAATTAATGCACTAACTATAAAGAACTTTATTGTATTTAACTTTCTAAGAAGAAAAGCTCCTGCTAAACGTCCTAACATTAAAGAAGCAAAATATATACTAATTGCCAAACTCGCTTTTTCAATTGTAATTGAGAATTTCTGACTTAAGAAATTAGCTATATTTGAATTCATAGCTACATCAAAACCAACCATAAAGAATATGGATAAAATCATTACTACCACAAATTTTACCTTGAACATTTTTAGTACTGATTTCAATGTAGCAGGTTCTTTCTCTGGTTTTGATTCTTCTATCTTCATTGAACCTAACCAAATGGCTGTTAAGAACGAAAGCGCAGCATAAACAGGAAAGATTAATTTCCAGTTGCCAGTGTAAGTAGCAAATGCCGTAGCAATAATTGGTCCCAGCATAGAAGCAATCGCTTTTACAAACTGAGACAAACTTAGGTTTGCAGCTTTACTGTTTTTTGAAGATATATCAATTAATAACGGATTCGCAGACACCTGCAGAATAGTGTTGCCTATACCAAGAATCATAAATCCAACTACCGCTGTTAAATAAGAATAATGTACGAACGGAACTAACATACCTATACCCGTGATAACCATTCCAGTGTTTACGGTAAATCGTTTCCCTTTTCGATCCTGGAAAATTCCAGTTGGAATAGCTAATAATGCAAACCATATAAACACCATACTCGGTAAAAGCTG
>PKTC01000054.1 GCA_002869305.1 Marinilabiliales bacterium | reverse complement strand
TAACCAATGATCCTGAAAACTTTACAAGTAATAGCTCTGCTGGTGTCAATCTTGGTATTGCCGTTGGAGGAACCGTTGCCTGCGGTATGATTGTCGCCAAATATTTTATCGATAAACGTCGCTAAGTCTTATCATTTATAAGTTTAATATGAAAAATTTTAAACTTAGTATTACTGTATTACTCCTTTTATTTGTTTCAATTAAAAGCATATTCGCTCAAAAAGATGAGAATTTAATTGCTACCCTAAAAGAGCATTCGGATGAAGTACATTCCATTGCTTTTAGTCCTGATGGAAAACAATTTATAAGTGGTTCAAAAGATGAAACAATAAAAATTTGGGATTTTGGCACTCTACAAGCTATTCAAACACTGCAAAGACATTATGCAACTATTTATGAATTAGAATATTCTGCAGATGGAGGGTTCTTTTTTAGTGGTGGTGATAAAACTATAAATATCTGGAATAAAGATGGAAGTTATGTAAATTCCCTTTCAGGGCACACAACTGCAGTTTGGTCGTTAGGTGTCTCAAGAAATGGGAAATATTTGGTAAGTGGCTCCTTTGATAATAACTTCAGACTTTGGGATATTAAAAAGGCAGAAACTCTTCACATATTTGAAAATAATAAGAAAAGTGTATTAGCTGTTGCCTATTCAATATCTAATAACCTAATTGCCTGTGGATCGCAAGATGGATCAATTCAATTATATACCTTCGATAATTTCGAGTTGATTCATTCATTTTCAGCCCATGGAGGAAACATATATTCTCTCGATTTTAGCAACAACGGAAAATATCTGGCAAGTGCTTCGCGCGATAATAATGTTAAGATTTGGGATTTAGAAAAAATGGAAATTTCTCATGTATTAACGGGTCATGAAAGAAGCGTAATGAGCATAAAATATAGCAGCAATGATCGTTATCTTTTATCTGGTTCGTACGATGCATCCATAATACTCTGGGATGTTCAAAAAGGCGAAGAAATATACACCTTTCTTGGCCACAGTATGCCTGTTAATGACATTGATATCAGTCAGGATTGTAAATATATTCTAAGCGCATCAAGTGATCAAACCATAAAACTTTGGGAAATCAAACCAGAAATATTAATAAATTATTATTTCGAAGATGAATTTCAAAATGAATTGAGTAAATCAAACTTATTTGATCCTAAAAGATCTTCTGAATCAAGAGCTGAATATAAAGAACGACAAGAAAAAGCGGAGCTATATAAACAAACCCTTTTACAAAAATTTATCGATCGACTCGATAAATCTAATTAAGTTTTATTCAATTTTATTATTTTAGCAGCCCAATATAAATATTATGCAATATATTATATATATTTTCTTTTTATGGTCAGTCTACTTTATAGCAATAGTTCCATTTTGGATACTATATGGTTACTCTGATATCGTTTCTTTTCTATTTTATCATGTATTTAGGTATCGTAAAAAAATCATTTTACAAAATCTTCGAAATTCATTTCCGGAAAAGACATAAAAAGAAATAAAAACAATCGCAAGAAAAACATATCGAAACCTTATAGACATAGTAGTTGAAAGTTTAAAAACTTTCACCATGTCTACAAAAACTGTAAAAAAACGATTTAAAATTCTAAATCCTGAGATTTTAGACGAATATCAAAAAAATGGTAAAAGTATAATTGGAGTTACTGGACATTACGGTAATTGGGAATGGGGAGCAATGGCTGGCAGTTTACAAATAAAACATAGAGCAATTGCAATTTATAAACCATTATCAAACAAATACATTGATAACTATATTAAGAAAACACGAGCTGAAAATGGAACCTTGCTTAAATCAATGTATAAAACAAATGAGACATTTGAAAATTTTAAAAAACAAACCTGTATATTTCTTTTGGTAGCAGACCAAAGCCCATCAAAAATAAAAAAAGCTATCTGGGTTAATTTTTTAAATCAGGATACTCCATGTCTGCATGGACCTGAAAAATATGCTCGAATGTATAACTATCCAGTATTTTACCTTGACATTCAAAGAATAAAACGGGGTCATTATGAATTAATTGCCGAAAAACTAATTGAAGAACCTGCAAGTTTAAAAGAAGGTGAAATTACCGAGCTATATATGAGTAAACTAGAAGATGTCATACGAAAAAAACCAGAAGACTGGTTATGGTCTCACAAAAGATGGAAGCGAAGTAGACAAGATCTTATCAACTAAAAACTATAAGTAAAACCAATCCCAAATAGTTCTTTAAATTGGGCTCTTGCTCCTTCCTCTTGTCCGTCTTTATTTATAAATTTAACATCATCATCGTGTATAAAATGAGCATTAACAGACATCAATATATAATCCGTAAGCTTTACTTTTAAATCAACCTCCCAATCTACATCAATGTTTTGAGGGTTACTGGTATAATTTGTAAAAAAATTAATCTTGTTCTCCAGATGGATATTATCTCTGAATTTTATTTTCGATATTGCCTTAATATATGCTCCAATCTCTTCGCGTACAAACGCATTCTTTGCAACTCCAAAACGAGTTTGATCATAATTTAAAGTATCTGCTACAATTGTAAATTTCGATGTTAAAGGAGAAAACAATATGGTTAACTTGTTACTTGGCTTATAGTCCATACCCAACGAGAAAACTAAATATGCAGGTGAAAGAAACTCCGAGATATTTGTTTTTGTGGAGTCATTAGGATATTCATACCCCTTTAATATTTGCGTTTTAAAGTTAAGTAATCCACTATAATACCAATCGTTAATGGCTTGTTTTCCATATTTAGCATTAATCTCAAATTTATCATCATTCTTTTTCAAATCCTGATTACCCGCTTGAATATAGCCTAATCTATACTCTATATCTGTATCTAGATTTCTTTTTTTTCCGAACGAATAATCTGCGCTATACTTTAGTATTGATAATGCCGATATACTGCTCTCTCCTCCTTCCGACCACGAATCCGAAATATATCCCTGATTGAACTTAATGTCTGCTGATCCATCAAAAGTCCATATTGGAATTATTTTTATAAAATCTTGCACCTCACGAAGTTCTGGGAAATCAATATCAGCATCCAACCCTTGATTAACAATTTTTTGCTCTCTCG
>PKTC01000478.1 GCA_002869305.1 Marinilabiliales bacterium | reverse complement strand
TATACAAAGCCAGGAAGTATACTACCACACCTCAAACCAGAATGTCTACGAATTCCTTGATGAGTTTGCGAACCTCGACGTTATTGAATTAAACACCACGATAAAGCCTTACTCACGTGTTTTCATTGCTATTAAATTAAAGGAAATTCAGGAAAGTGATTTTACTCTGAATAAACGACAACAAGATGAGTTGGATTTTTATTTAAAAGATTTTAATAAAGAATTACAGACTTATTACGATCGCAAGAATAAAAACTTCGATAAACGATTTGATATATTATATTATAATGACAGCCTTTTTACTTTTTCTGTAAATGCTATTCTGGGTGCCGAATATTTTATGAACGACAGTGGTAATTTCTTTCATCGTTGGAATGGAGCAGAAGCCTTTGCTTATGTCGGAGATCATTGGGGATTTTATGCCAGCTTGCGCGATAATCACGAAAGTGAAATTTTAACTCGTGAAGATTACCTGACTCAGCGTATGGGAGCCAATTATAAATTCAAGGACGGCGGTGGAGATTTCAGCGAAATGCGTGGAGGATTAACCTACGCCTGGGATTGGGGAAGCTTTGGAATAGTAAAAGATCATTTTGAATGGGGTAATAATTACAACGGAGCCAATATTTTCTCGGGCCGTACTCCTTCTTTCGCGCATATTAAATTAAATCTAAAACCCGTTCACTGGTTCGAATTTAACTGGGTACACGGATGGCTGATTTCGGAAGTAATCGACAGTGCATCTACAGTTACATTTACCAATGCTTACGGTACCAATCGTATCGAAGAAATGTTTGATAAATACCTGGCTGCAAACATGTTCACTTTTAAACCCTTCAAAAATTTCTATATCTCTGCGGGTAATTCAGTTATTTACAGTGCCGATGGTCCTCAACTACAATATTTAATTCCTGTGATGTTTTACAAGTCGGTAGATCATACCTACAATGCCACTGATCGATCAGGAAGGAATGTAGGGCAAAATTCGCAAATGTTTTTCGATATCAGTTCACGAAACATCAAAAAAGTGCACTTGTCTGCTACCCTGTTTGTCGATGAGTTATCCACAAGCCGCTTTTTTGAAGATACCGTTTGGAATTTTTGGAGTGTTAAAACCAGCATGCGTATTTCGGATTTGATTCCAAATACTTTTATTACAGCCGAATATACCAAATCCATGCCTCTTACGTATAAGCATAATATTCCTACAACCACCTTCGAAAGTAATGGGTATAACCTGGGACATTACCTGATGGATAACTCACAGGAAATTTATGTTTCTGTCATGCACAAACCTTTTAAAACGTTGACTTTAAAACTTTCTTATTTATACGCTCAGAAAGGAAAAGATTACGATGACCTGGGGGGTTCTCGCCTGGGAAATCCTTTTATGGATTCTGTTGAATGGGAAAACAAAACCATTGCCTTTCGAGCTAGTTATCAAATCATAAATGATGGCTACGTATTCTTGAATTATGTAAACAGTAATATTTCTGGAGACCTCAACAAGTATACTGCTCCTGTGTTCCACGGGAAACAAAATACGATTTCGTTTGGAGCTAATTTTGGGTTTTAGTGCTTGTCGTGTTGGGCGAAAACCCGGTATTTAAACCATCTTTCGCTGGATAGATCCCCTTCCGATAGCTATCGGAACAAGTCGGGAATGAGACAACACTCAAATAAAGCAACAATCATTCCGGACGAAACAAAGTGAAGAGCCGGAATCTATACTATCATCCCTTGGATAGATTCCTGATCAAGTCGGGAATGACATAGAAAAACAAACCTTTTCCCCCCTTGGCGAACTTAGCGAAGCGGTCTCACGACTAAAAGGAGTAACAAGGGGGCCGGGGAATTGATCACATTATCTAATTCCCCTTAATCCCCCTTTTTCAAAAAGGGGGAAGTGTTATTATTGAAAATTATTCACCAATCACTACTCCCAATGAAATGAACTCTGAGTATCCAATCTAAGGTATGAGTTAGAATAGATTCCCTTCCGATAGCTATCGGAACAAGTCGGGAATGAGACAACAAAATAAAACATGAATAGATGTAAGATCGCAGGCGGGAATATATTCTAGAAAAATTTAGCTTTCAATACTTTCCCTTTTAAAAACTTTCTGAAGCAATTTCTTTAATTCTGCATTTTTTTCTTCTGCAGATAAGGAAGTAACACTGGTAACATACATGTGATCAACCACCTTCATTCCACAAAATTGAAACACTCCATGTTCCTGGGTTATCCTTAATCCCTCGAATATATTCGATGCATTCAATGATTCTTCTGTCATTCCAGCAGTGGTGATTAAACGAACTTTTTTATTGTGAAGTAAGCCTACCGGACCCTTACCATTGATTTTAAATGCAAAACCATTGGTAAAAACCCGATCGATATACCCTTTTAGAATAGCAGGAAAAGCATTCCACCAAAGCGGATATATAAATGTAACTTCATCAGCCCAAAATATAAATCCTTGTTCAACTGCAATGTCGGGAGCGGTTTTTCCTACCTTGTTGTATTTTAATTCCCGGTCTGTTAATATGGCATTAAAATTTAATTCATACAAATCTCTTATTTTAACGGAGTCTCCTCTTTGTATAAACTCATTTTCAAGCTCTGTTTTTAATCTTTGACTAAAACTATCTTTTTTGGGGTGGGCTATAACAATTAACTGATTCATCTACCTAATTTTTTGTCTATGCATTTTATTATGATGTTAGACAAGTTGTCATCTATTTTGTTCATGGAAATCAGAAACTAATAAAAACTTTATCTGTAATCTTTAAAAGTAAGCCATTACAAGTGATTATATTGCAGAATATTCCTCCCTCTGCCTCCGGATCTCTCCTGCCTTGCTGTGATGCTAATCCCTTGAGAATCTGACAACAATCTGGGAGGTGAATTCTTTAAAAGCTGTAACTATCAACTATTTGCTTTTCGCCATTCACCAAATACCAATTACCGCTCACTCCAAAAATTTACATGTTCATCGGAAACCTTTTGCATGTTTTTTGTTTCCCCTGTTTCTTTGTTCTAATTTTTAGTATAGTATAATTTTATCTGAATAAAAAAATCTGTACATATTACAAAAACTTTGGAAAATTTT
>PKTC01000383.1 GCA_002869305.1 Marinilabiliales bacterium | reverse complement strand
TAAAGATTTAGAAATTATAATGCCAAAATAAAGGATCAAAACTTTTAAATTCGCTCTGCTGCCTTCCGACCACCAATCACGATTTAATTATTTTACTGATTCAACCATTCTTTAAAATCCTTAACGCGCTCAGTGCTAACTATGGTTTCTTTTTCGAAAGAAGGAATTAATTCGAGTTTTATTCTGCGACTAAACCAGGTATTCATTTTCTTTATACTATGGAGATGAACAATTACTCCTCGGTTAATTCTAAAAAACTCTTCCGGATTCAGAACGTTGTTTAGTTTCTCTAATGTAGTATCAATTAAATATCGTTCGCCTTGTTTTTCGACAAGAAAGGTGTACTTTCCTTCAGCGAAAAAATAAGCAATATCTTGTACTAAAACTGTTTTAATGGTATCTCCCTGAACCACCAAAAAACGACTTTGATATTTTTTTTCACGCATATCGTTTATCATTTCACGCAAAGAGGTATAATCTACGTTACCTTCTACTTGATAATATTCACGGAATTTCTCATAACTCTGCGCTAAATCAAACTTATTGATTGGTTTAAGCAAATAATCAACACTATTTACCTTAAAAGCCTGAATGGCATATTGATCGTATGCTGTTGTAAAAATAATAGGCGTTTTGATCTCAACTTCATCAAAGATTTTAAAGCATAATCCATCAGATAAATGAATATCTAAGAATATTAAATCAGAGTTATTCTTCTTTAGCCAGTTTACAGCATTTTTAACCGATTCAATTTTTGCAATTACATCAATTTTAGAATCCAGTTCTTTTAATTGCCTTTCAAGCTTCTCGGCTGCGTGACTTTCGTCTTCTATAATTACAACATTCATCATGATCGTATTTTATACTATCCTCTTTCTTTTCTGGTTTTAATAATGGAACACAAACGATGAATTCATTGTTATCCTGTTTAATTTCTGGCATAATACCTGCCAAATGAAAATATCGTTGTCGTAAATTTGATAATCCAACACCATTTGATGAGTTTTCATCATCACGTAATTGTATATTGTTTTTAACAAATATTTTATGATCCTGTATAAACACAAATACATTTAATGGAGATTCTTTGGAAACAATGTTATGTTTAATTGCATTCTCAACCAACATCTGCAAAGAAAAAGGAGCAATATAATACTCTTGTTTTTCAATATTCAATTCAATATTACAATTAAACCCTTGCTTAAATCTAATCTTTTGTAGAAATAAATAGGCATTAAGAAAGTCTATTTCTTCCTTTAAGGTTACAACATTTTTATTGCTAATATTGAGCACATAACGGTAAACATTCGCAAATTGATTTATAAATTCTTCTGCTTTGTCCGGATCGGAATGTACCAATGAAGATAAAACATTTAAACTATTAAATAAAAAATGCGGATTAGCCTGATTTCTAAGCGCTTCCAATTGAGATTCTACATTCTCTTTTTTTAACTTTTCCGAAAGTACTAATCCATCTCTCCATTCATTAAAGAAATATACACCCTCAGTAACACTTATTAATATTGCCCATAGTATTATTCCGGTTGTTAACTCTTCAAAAAGATGGTTTATATAGCTTAATTCACCATTGTAAGCACTGCAGTGCATCCCATATGTAAATTTTGAAAGAATTAGCATTCCGGTTAAAACTGTTGCTAAGGTTATAAAAAACTCTGCAATGATTCTTGTAGCAACAAATTTTTTCCAAGGTAATTTTTTCTGAAGCCATTCTATTTCTTTAAAAACAATAACAGACAAAGTAATTGTTACGCATATAGCAATCATAAACCAGAATACGAACTCCTCCCACGATTTCATAATTTCATATTCTTCCTGAATCAACGCTCGCAGTTGGTAATATAAAGGAGGTATTGCGCCAACGATTGCAATCCATTTAAATGTGCGCCAGGTTAATTTCATATTGTATTATCATTTAATTTCAAATTAACAACAAAAATATTGGAACTAATAGTAAAGTTTACTCAACAATAATTTTCTTATCTCCGTTGGAAAATAATAAATATAATACGGGAACAAGCACTAAAGTTAATAAGGTTGAGAAAATTAAACCCCCAATTATTGCCCAACCCATTGGAGCCCACATTTTACCTCCTAATACCGTAAGTGGTAATAATCCGGCTACAGTTGTTACAGTTGTTAATAATATTGGATTAAAACGAGTTTTTGCTGACTCAACAACCGAATCCCACGTAGCTTTTCCTTCTTGTTTTAATCTATTTGCATAATCAACAAGAATAATACTGCTGTTAATGACAATACCCATTAAGCTTGTTAATCCGACAAATGCCATAAAAGAAAAAGAGTATCCAAGTAACATCAATGTTAAAAATGCTCCCGTTATAGATAAAGGAATTGCAGTAAATATAATTAATGGTTGTTTAAATGATTTAAACTGCAAAACCAACACAGCAAAAATTCCTAAGAGTGCAATGATTAAAGCTTGTCCAAGCCCACCAAAACTTTCGCTTCTACTCTCTTGCTCACCGCCTACCATATAGGTAGTTCCTTTTGGAAAATCATATTGCTTCAATTGCTCAAGAACTTGCCTAGTAGCTTTGTCAATAGACTGAACATTTTCATCAACATCGGCCATGATAGAAACGTATCTTTCTAAATCATAATGATCAATGCGTTTGATATTTTTATCAAACTCTATATCTACAATTTGTGATAGCTTTATTTGAGACCCGGCATAATTTGTTACATAGGTTTTATCAATCCAGTTCAAATCCTTCTTATCCTCTTTATTTGCCTTTAATACAATATCATATTTTTCACCAAATTTATCCTGAAAATTACCAATATCTAAACCATTAACTACAGCTCGCACTGCAATATCAATATCTGCGATAGTAACACCTAGTTTGCCAGCTTTTTCACGATCGATCTTAATTTTTATATCTGTTTTGTCAACAGAATATGGATTATCAATATTAATAATTCCAGGCACTTCCATATATATTTGTTCCACATCAGATGCAACTGCTTTTAAATCATCAAGGTTTTCTGAAAACAACCGAATTTGAACTGGTGCATCAACTGGAGGTCCTTGAATAAATGGGCCAATAAAGAATTCGAATTTTATTCCACTTTTCTT
>PKTC01000225.1 GCA_002869305.1 Marinilabiliales bacterium | reverse complement strand
ACCAGTAATTCTAGCTCCTTTTAAAGGTTTTTCTTTGCCATATTTCTCTCGTAGCGACATTAAACCTGGCATCTCTTTTTCTGCTATTTCAATTTCCTTTCTTCCATATTCTGCCAAACTTAAATCTTTAACTTTGTAAGGCAAGCTATCAACCATTGTTCCTTCAATTTCCATAATCTATTATTTATAATTTTTAAAATATTTATTCAAAATTCGGAATGCAAAATTACATTAAAAAGCCAATCATTCAAAATGATACGGTTTTTCTTATTAATTTGTTCACTTATGTTAGATTAAATATGGCTTTTATTTCTTCCTTATCTTTGATGAGTTGATTCTTTAGTTGCTCCAAACCATCAAAACGTTTTTCGTCACGAATCCTTTTTACAAAATGTACCGTAATGGTTTGATTGTATATTTTTTGATCAAAATCTAAGATATGTACCTCGATGTTTTTTGATCTCAAAGTTGGTTCAACTGTTGGCCGTGATCCAATGTTTAACATGCCGTAATATAGTACTCCATTCAAATTAACCTTTACAGCATAAACTCCATCTTTTGGTACTTGCTTGTAAGGTTCAGGAATTTTAATATTTGCCGTAGGAAAACCAATTTTTCGGCCTATATGATTTCCCTCAACTACATTTCCGCTTATAAAATATGGGTATCCTAAATAATTGTTGGCAATATGCAAATACCCAGAAGTTAAGAATTCTCTTATTTTAGTTGAGCTTACTTTATCGTTATCAACCAGTTTAGCATCCAGTTTTTCAATTGACAATCCGAACTTATTTGCACATTCATTTAAGAACTCAAAACCAGCTTTACGGTCTTTCCCAAATTGATGATTATATCCAATCACTAAATATTTAACTCCAATTTTTCTTACCAGATACTCCTCAATAAATTCACAGGCAGACAATTCCGCAAATTCCTTTGTGAACGGAATAATAATTAAATGATCAATGTTTGTTTTAGACAATAAAGAAATTTTTTCTTCGATATTATTTAATAACCGAAGTGATTCAATGTCTTTATCTAAAACAATTCTAGGATGCGGCCATAAAGTTAAAACCACCGACTCTCCGTTTTTGTCTTTAGCAATATTTTTCAATCGATCTAAAACTCTCTGATGACCTAAGTGTACTCCATCGAATACTCCAATTGTAAGTATCGGATTTTCTATATGCAGGTTATCTAGATTTGTATGAATTACCACAATTAACAATATTTTGAGTTGACAAAAATATAAAAAATAAAATAGTTCAATTCGAATATGTTTAGAAGTATATCTAAAAATATTACTAAATTCGCCAGTGAATATAAATCGATACAAACAATAATTTAATGAGATTGTTGTTTTGTTATCAATACGTTAGCAATAAAAAGAAAGGATAAAATGAAGAAAGTATTTTGGATATTAACTCTAATAATTCTTATTAGTTCTTGTGAAACTGAAGATGAGCATTTTACTATTTCAGGCGAGGTAACAAACGCCAATGGAGAAAAACTATACTTAATTGAATTACAGTCAAATAACATCGTTTTCCTTGATTCGGTAATTTTAAATAATGAGGGTGTTTTTTCTTTTAAAGGACAAACAGATATTCCAAAGTTTTATGCGCTTAGGACAAATCCTAATAACTACCTAACAATTATTGTTAATCCTAATGAACAGATAACTGTTAAAACGAAAGGAAACAATTTAGCTGAAAGCCCCGTTATTGAAGGATCTCCCGAAAGCAAGAAAATTGCAGAGCTAAGAAAAAGATTAGATCAAAGTGTAAATAAATTAGATTCTTTGGGTGCTTACTACCAATCATTGATTGGTACAAGAGATTTAGCTCGTGTAAGGGATTCGCTAAGTGAAGTTTCACAAAACATTATCAAATCACACGTTAATTATACAAAATCATTTATAGAAGAAAATAATAACTCGTTATCAAGTTTAATGGCTCTTTACCAGCAAATAGCACCAAGAAAGTATGTGTTGAACCTTAAAGATGATTTTGAGTATTTTGCATTGGTTGATTCTTCACTCATGCAAAAATATCCAGAATCTGATGCTGTTAAATCATTACACGCACAAATAGAAGAAATAAAAAGGCAACAAAAGGCGGAATCGGAAATAAATTCTGTTGTTGGCATCGGAGTTATGGCACCCGAAATTTATTTGCCAAATCCTTCTGGAGATACTATTGCTCTGTCATCATTAAGAGGAAAGTATGTGCTACTTGATTTCTGGGCTTCATGGTGTCGACCATGTAGAGTTGAGAATCCTAATCTTGTAAAAAGCTACAAAAAGTATAGTGAGAAAGGATTTGAAATTTATCAGGTATCACTGGATAAAAAGAAAGAAGCCTGGGTTAATGCAATCGAAAGCGACAACTTAGATTGGGCTCATGTAAGTGATCTTAAATATTGGAATTCATCAGCGGCTCAACTATATAAAGTTCAGGCTATTCCAGCCAGTTTCTTGCTTGATAAAAATGGCAAAATCATAGCGAAAAACTTACGAGGTGATGCGCTGGAGGCTAAACTTTCAGAATTATTTGATTAACTTAGCATCTTAACAGAAAATATAAATCCGGTTATTTTTGAAAAAAAGTAACCGGATTATGATAAAAACATAAAATAGTATTAAAGAATGAAACGTTTAGTTTTTTTTATTTGTGCAATCATCATAATTACATCCTGCAAACAATCGGGGCAATTCGAAGTTTCTGGAACTATTCAGAATAGTGAAGACAAAACATTGGTCTTAAATGAACTTCTAGTTTCCGGAACCCAAGAAATTGAATCATTAAAACTGGATAAAAAAGGAAATTTTAAAATCAAAGCAAACACCGATATACCCAAATTTTATCAGTTAGCAATTTCAAAAAATAACTTCATTACTTTATTGATCGAATCTGGAGAAAAAATTACAATAGAAGGTGATGCTAAAGATATGAGCAAGGTAAAGATATCTGGCTCAGAAGGATCCATCCTAGCTCAAAAAATAAACAACCAACTTGCAGAAACGAAACATAAGTTGGATTCAATTTTAAGGAAGTGAGAATAAGGTCACCTTCGTAACCACCGGTCTCCGAAATTGGAGCACGTTCATCTGTAACATT
>PKTC01000243.1 GCA_002869305.1 Marinilabiliales bacterium | reverse complement strand
GTAAATTCAGGATTATGAGTACGGTCCATGCCTTCGTTTCGAAAATCTTTCGAAAACTCATACACTCCATCAAACCCACCAACGATGAGTCGTTTTAAGTAAAGTTCATCAGCAATACGCAAATACAAAGGCATGTCTAATGCATTATGATGTGTAATGAATGGACGAGCAGCTGCACCACCTGGAATAGGTTGTAATATTGGTGTTTCAACCTCAAGATATCCACGCTCATTAAACATTTCGCGCATGGTATTCATTATTTTGGTGCGTTTTACAAAAACATCTTTCACCTGAGGATTTACGATTAAGTCAACATATCGTTGGCGATAGCGTTGCTCAGGATCTGTAAAAGCATCATATGTTTTACCGTCTTTTTCTTTAACAACAGGTAATGGCTTAACAGATTTGCTTAAAACTGTCAGCTCAGTAACATTTACAGAAGTTTCACCTACCTTAGTGATAAATACATTTCCTTTTACTCCAATAATGTCACCAATATCTAATAATCTTTTAAATACAGTATTGTATAATGTTTTATCCTCACCAGGACAAATGTTGTCGCGTTTAAAATAAACCTGAATTTTACCTTTATCATCCTGCAATTCAACAAATGAAGCACTTCCCATTATCCTTCTACTCATAATTCTACCGGCAATGCTTACTTCCTGAAAATTATTTTTTTCAGGATCGAACTTAGAAAGAATTTCGTCTGATGAAGTATTAACTTCATATTTTGCCGCAGGATATGGATCAATTCCTAATTTCCTTAATTCTTCTAACGATTGTCTTCGAATTACTTCTTGTTCGCTTAATTCTAAATTCATCATACAATTACAAAATTTTACTTTTTTAAAAAACCGTACAAAGATAAGATTAAATACTTAAATATCTGGAACCCTATGTTAAATGCGTTTAAATAATTTATATATGCTATGTTTCTGTTTATCAAACAACGCAATTTAAATTGCGTTTAATTATTTATAAACCTAACTGTTTTTATTTAGAATAATTTAATTTTGTAGCACAATATAGATTTTAAGGAGGGGAAATGAAATCTGAAAATAGAAATAAACGACGATTACCTCGATGGATGAAAATGCAGATGCCAAAAGGAGAATCGTATTCGAAAGTAAAAAACACTGTCAAGAAACATAATTTGAATACTATTTGCACAAGTGGCAATTGTCCTAATATTGGCGATTGCTGGAATCGAGGTACTGCAACTTTCATGATTTTAGGAGAGGTATGTACACGATCGTGTAAATTTTGTGGTGTAAAAACAGGAAAACCTTTACCTGTGGATTGGGACGAACCAAATCGTATAGCACAGTCGGTAAAATTAATGAATGTAAAACATTGTGTAATTACATCCGTTGATCGGGATGATTTGTCAGATGGGGGATCCTCATTTTGGGCTGATACTATAAATAAAATTAAAATCATTAATCCTGAAACAACAATCGAAACTTTAATTCCAGACTTTGATGGTGTTGAAGCTAATATTTTAAAGGTACTTGAGGCAAGACCAGAAGTAATATCTCATAATCTCGAAACGGTTGAAAGATTAACTACACAAATACGAACGCGCGCTAAATATAGAAGAAGTTTGCAGGTTTTAAAGCAAATCTCGGATTTTGGAATTACTGCTAAATCCGGAATTATGCTAGGTTTGGGAGAAACCGAGGAAGAAATTTTACAAACCATGGATGATCTTTTATCAGTTGGTTGTAAAGTAATGACAATAGGACAATATTTAGCACCAACGGCTGATCATATGCCTGTTGTGGAATATGTGACTCCATAAAAGTTTGAAGAGTATCAGAGAATTGGTTTAAAAAAAGGATTTGAGTTTGTTGAAAGTAGCCCTCTCGTAAGGTCATCGTACAGGGCTGAAAATCATGTTTGTTCACACTAGACGAGAATTTAGGAATGAAAAATGTAAAATTTGAAGATTTAGGAGTTATTGAATATAAAAACGCCTGGGATTACCAGGAAAAATTATTTTCTGAATACCTTAAAATAAAAGCAGAAAACAGGGATCTTCCCGATAATAAGCAAAGAATAATTGAAGGCAATGTACTTTTTTGCGAACATCCTCATGTTTATACACTTGGAAAAAGTGGCGAACAAAACAACTTATTAATTAACGATGAGTTTTTAAATAAGATACAGGCAACATATTTTAAAACTAATCGTGGAGGAGATATAACATATCATGGTCCGGGCCAAATAGTTGGTTACCCAATTATTGATCTGGAACGATTTAACTTGCAGGTGAAACAATATATTGCTAACTTGGAGGAATCAATAATTCTTACATTAAAGGATTATGGAATTGAGTCGGAAAGATTACCTGGAGCAACAGGTGTTTGGCTTGAGACCAAAACAAATAGAGCAAGAAAGATTTGCGCAATTGGTGTTAAAGCAAGTCGGTTTATTACCATGCATGGTTTTGCATTTAATGTTAACACCAATCTCGAATATTTTAATCATATTAATCCTTGCGGATTTATAGATAAGGGTGTTACATCGATGGAAGAGGAGCTGGGAGAAAAACAAGATTACAATAAGGTGAAAGATGTTTTAAAAAGTAAAATGGAACTAGTATTCGGGATGAACCTAAAAAAGTAAAAAATATGAAAATTATATATGGAAAAAAGGTGGGTGCTAAAACAGCAAGGGAGCGAGGAAGATAATGAAAAACTGGCAAAAGAATTAAACATAGAACCCGTACTAGCAAACCTCTTGGTCCAAAGAGGTGTTAGAACATTTGATCAGGCCAGGGCATTCTTTCGTCCCCAACTAGATGATTTATATGACCCTTTCTTAATGAAGGATATGAATCATGCAATTGAGCGCATCGGGAAAGCAATTCAAAAAAAAGAAAAAATTCTGGTTTATGGCGATTACGATGTAGATGGAACTACTTCAGTTGCTTTGGTATATTCTTTTTTTAAAGAATTTTATGACCATATTGGTTATTATGTCCCAGATAGATATAGTGAAGGATACGGAATCTCTTTACAAGGAATTCAACATGCTCAGAAAGGCGAATATTCGTTAATTATTGCTTTGGATTGTGGCATTAAAGCCAATGAGAAGATTTCTTATGCAAAGGAAAATGGAATTG
>PKTC01000472.1 GCA_002869305.1 Marinilabiliales bacterium | reverse complement strand
GTTGCAAAAATTGAAGAAGCCACATCAGGGACTCTTGCATTTCTTGCAAATCCAAAATATAATAAATATTTATATACTACTGAAGCATCCATTGTATTAATCAATAAGGATTTTGAACTTGAACAAAAGGTTTCGCTTACCCTTATAAAAGTTGACAACGCTTATGAAAGTTTTGCAAAACTGCTAGAATTAGCAGAACAAGCGAGACCCGTAAAACAGGGAATTAGCGAATTAGCATTTATTGAAGAATAAGCGAAAATTGGCGAAGGTGTTTATATTGCTCCATTTGTTTATATAGGTGAAAACGTAATTGTAGAGGATCATGTAAAACTATACCCCCATGTATTTATTGATGATAATGTAGCTATTAGAAAAAATTCTCAACTATATTCAGGAGTAAAAGTTTACCACGAATGTGTTATTGGCGAGAATTGTATTCTTCACTCTGGTGCTGTTATAGGTTCAGATGGATTTGGCTTTGCTCCAGATGAGAACAATGTATACCGAAAAATCCCACAATTGGGAAATGTTATTGTTGAAGATGATGTTGAAATTGGATCAAACACAACCATTGACAGAGCAACAATGGGCTCTACTTTCATAAAAAGAGGTGCCAAACTGGATAATTTAAACCAAATTGGCCATAATGTTCAAATAGGCGAGAATACAGTAATTGCTGCGCAAAGTGGTATTGCTGGATCAACCAAAATAGGTAAAAATTGTCAATTTGGTGGTCAATCAGGTGTTGCACCTCACATACAAATTGCAGATGGAGTGAAAGTTACGCCACAGGCTGGAATTCCAAACACTATTAAGGAACCCGGAAGTATTGTTATGGGAACACCTGCTTTTAATATCAGAGAATTTCAAAAATCTTTCATTGTATACAAACAATTGCCTGATCTATTTAAAAGAGTCAAAGAATTAGAAAACGAAATTAAGAGACTTAAAGGGGAATAGCGAATACTTCTTATTTAGAATTTTCAACATATTCGAATTTCTTACATGAGATTTCTATAAGTTTTTTGTAACTTGCGGCGATTTTTTTTATTATTGAATTTAATTTAAAAATTAAAATATGTCGGATAAACAGAAAACAATTAAAGAATCTGTTTCTTTATCAGGTAAGGGATTACACACAGGATATGATGTCCAGATAACCTTCAAACCAGCACCGATTGATCATGGTTATAAATTTCAAAGAGTAGATTTAGAGGGCAAACCATATATAAATGCAATAGTTGATAATGTTGTTGAAACTTCCAGAGGAACTACTCTTGAAGAAAATGGAGTTCAAATTCATACCATTGAGCATGTTCTGGCATCATTGGTGGGACTAGAATTAGACAATATCCTTATGGAATTTACAGGACCTGAAGCACCTATTCTGGATGGAAGCTCCATAAAATATGTTGAAGCTTTGAAAAAAGTAGGGTTCGTTGAGCAGGATGCTGAAAGAAACTATTATGAAATTAAAGAGCGTACTGTTTTTCGAGATGAGAAAAATGACATTGAATTAGTTGCTTATCCCGATGATGAATTTTCTGTTGATGTGATGGTTGATTATAACTCAAAAGTATTAGGACATCAGTATGCTTCCTATCATCCATCTCACGATTTCGAGAACGAAATTGCTCCTTCAAGAACTTTTGTATTTTTTCATGAATTGGAACTACTGTTAAAACATAATTTAATTAAAGGTGGTGATTTACAAAATGCTATCGTGATTATGGAAAATGAAGTCTCACAGGATGAGCTTGATCGCATGGCAGATTTGTTCAATAAACCTCACGTAAAAGTTAAGGAAGGCATTCTTAATAATGTAGATTTAAGATTTAGTAACGAACCTGCAAGACATAAGTTATTGGATGTTCTGGGCGATTTATCATTAATTGGAAGACCTATTAAAGGAAAAATTGTGGCATCACGACCAGGTCACTATGCCAATACACAATTGGCAAAAATCATTAAAGAAAATATTATTAAGGAACAATCAAGAGTTGCAATTCCTACATATGATCCTAACAAGGAAGCTTTACATGATATTAATTCGATAAAAAATTTACTGCCACATAGATACCCCTTTTTGCTAATCGATAAGATTACAGAAATGACCGATAAAATGGTAATAGGAATTAAGAATGTTACCATGAATGAAAATTTCTTTCTTGGCCATTTCCCCAATGAACCTATTATGCCAGGCGTTCTTCAGGTAGAAGCTATGGCCCAGGTTGGAGGAATCTTAGCCTTGAGTCAGGTTGAAGATCCTGAGAATTATCAAACATTATTTTTAAAAATAGACAAAGTTCGATTTAAAAGAAAAGTAATCCCTGGAGATACTTTAATATTTAGAATGGAACTACTTTCACCAATCCGAAGAGGACTTGTAAACATGTTTGGACAAGCATTTGTTGGAGATGAGTTAGCTATGGAAGGAGAACTTATGGCACAAGTATCAAAGATAAAAGAACAATAAAATGAGTAACAGTTTAGCCTTTATACATCCCGAAGCTAAAATTGGGAAAAATGTAAAAATTGAAGCATTTGCATGGATTGATAAAAATGTTGAAATTGGAGATGGAACATGGATTGGTCCAAATGCTACCATAATGGAAGGTGCCAGGATTGGCAAAAATTGTAAAATATTCCCCGGAGCAGTTGTATCTGCAATACCACAAGATCTTAAATTTAAAGGTGAAGAAACAACTGCAGTTATTGGAGATAATACAACCTTACGAGAATGCGTAACTGTTAATAGAGGTACTTCATCAAAAGGAAAAACAGTTGTTGGAAACAACTGCTTATTAATGGCTTATGTGCACATAGGACATGATAGTTTTTTAGGAAATAATATTATAATTTCAAATAGTACTAATGTGGCTGGTGAAATTATTATTGATGATTTTGCAATAATTAGCGGTGATGTTCAAATACATCAGTTTGTTCACATTGGCGGACATGTCATGGTTTCTGGAGGATCCTTAGTTCGTAAAGATGTTCCTCCTTATATTACTGTTGCTCACGAACCTGTATCTTACGTGGGAGTTAATTCTATTGGCCTTCGTCGAAGAGGATTTAATAACGAGACAATTTCATTAATCCAAGATATATACAGAGAGATATTTGTTAAAGAACAGAATGTAACTCAGGCATT
>PKTC01000097.1 GCA_002869305.1 Marinilabiliales bacterium | reverse complement strand
TGCTCTCGTTAAGTAGAATTATGGTTCCTGCAATTCAAAAAAAGAGAGATGTTGTTTTTTCGGTAGATTTAAAAGCTGCTCTTGACGATAAAAAGTTAGATAATAGGCTTATCCGGGATTTAGACAGTAAAGGAAATGAAACTTTCAGAAATATCTTGAACGGTTTATTGCCTAAAGCGCTTATTCCATCTTGTATTCAGTATACCAAAATAGGTTCTGATAAATTAGGTCATCAAATTAATGCCAACGAACGCAAAGAGCTCAGAAAATGGCTAAAGAATTTTGAATTTAAAGTAACTGGTCACAGATCATTTGACGAAGCCATCATTACGGTTGGAGGTGTTGATACCAATGAAGTAAACCAGAAAACCATGGAGTCGAAACTCATAAAAGGACTCTATTTTGCAGGTGAAGTGCTTGATTTGGATGCACCTACCGGAGGATATAATCTGCAAATTGCATTTTCAACGGCTGTAGCAGCTTCAAGAGGTTAAACGACTTCAATTTTCATTAATTTACAATAGAAATTCAGTAATTCTGTATAATCGCCAGCAAGCACCAGGTGATGATTTCCAAGCGGATCTTCCTTAAGTTTATCGGTGTATGCAGATGTTAATTTAACACTTATTTGAGTTCTACAGGCATCTTGTTTTGTAGGTCGCTCAATGATTTCACCTAAAGCAACAAACGCCTTGTTTAATTCATTATCTAATCTAAATATAGTTACGGTATCCTGGTTATATTCACCCTGGATAGCAGTGCCTAAATCTGTCTCAAAATGTGTTTTTATTTCGTAACTCTTCACTAAATTGGTAGCAATGGTGCAATGCGCCAGAAATATCTCCTCGTTTTTTACCGAAACCATATTGGCCATCCACGGTATTTGGCCTGTAAGTTCTTTAACAATGGTTTTACAAATGATACTTGTTATATCGCCTTCGCAACCTGCAGGCAAACCGTCAGTGTTAAATTTTGACAATGCCAGACAAGCCGTTACGGCATGTTCTTTAACCAATGGAAAACACTCCACAGTAATCGCATCAAGCTCTTTTTGACTACTTATTTGAGATAATAGATTGTAAATTTTCGATGAATCGTCCAGGTTAAAATCAGATTCATTAAAATGATATTTAAATTCTTTGTTTACAGCATATTCGCGAAAATCAGGATAATCGTTCCAGTGAATCTTCTGTAACTGCATTCCCATTTTATTTTTGATAAGATTCTTATCTACATCCGAGGCTATAAGCCACTCCGACACATTTCCAATCAGACCAATCTTATAATTTTTGAGATGCTCTATCGCATTTTTACACGCGGCAAAATACTTCATTTTATCTTCAATGCGCTCTTCAATATCGATATTGTAAAGCACAGAATCTATGTTATTTTGATTGCAATAAGCTTTTATTTCTGTTGATGCCGCGAAACTATTATTTTCTGTTAAAGCAAGTATAAAGATAGTTTTACTGTTTTCAATCAAAGCCTTCGCATGGTTTTCTGATCCTCCGGTTAAGATGAAGATCATGTCAGGATCTTTATCCGTGATCAAATACTCTACTGTATTTAATTTAGACTGGAGTATTTTCTCTCCTCTTTCGAAAACTTCACGTGGAGCTCCGGGAAATGCAATTAAGCTTATTTTTAGTTTATCCATTTCAATTTATTTGAGCAACTAAAATTAGCCTAATTTAAATAAAAACAAAAAAAGGCAGCCATTGAGTAAGCTAACCTTTCTTTTTATTTGTTAATTCATCGTTGATTCATAGCATCCAATTCGATGTCTTCTTTAGAAGATTTGTTTTTAAGATACTCAACACGTAACATTAAAATCATTAGGATTGCTGTTGATGCAATGGCTCTTAACACGTAAACTGTTGCTAGAGTACCTTTGCTCGATAACAATGAGAAAATCGGAGCTATCATCAATAAGATCCATACCGAGAAAGGTTCTGTGTTTTCTTTGGATAGCCATAATCGTCGGATAACGGGAAAGTAAGCGATCACCAGAATCCCTTGTATGAGTGAATGAGAAAGAAAATGTGTTTTGGTAATAAGCCAGAATACAGTTATGAGTATTACGGCCACTAAGCAAAATTTATCGAAGCGAGTAAACTTGGTACTGGTATCGCCATAAATAAAAATAAATACGGTTACGGTAGCCACAAGCACTAAATCGGTAGTATTTAGGATGTTATCCCAAAGACTGAAATTTCCTTCGGCCATATACGTGGTTAAACTCATGGCTACTGCCATAGTAAAAAAGGCCCACATAGCTAAGGCAGGTTTTATCTTTTGCTTATAAGTTAAGGTGCAATACCTTACTCCTATTACAATATTAATGATAGAAACTGATATGATAGAAAATTCTTTCATTGTGTTATTTTTAATTTGTTATTGTTTCAAAAATACTTTCTTTTATTTTTCCGGCAATAGTTGGTATAAGTTCCTTATCCATTGTATATGGAGGCACAATGTTTAACATATTATAAGTAATTGATATTCCAATGATGATTCCTTTTTTAGCTAAGTTATTGTAAATATCTTCAACTTTAATATCAGGTTTAACTTGAATTCCAATCAGAAGCCCAATGCCTCTTATATCTTCTATACTGCTTATGGGTTCTAATTCCTCTTTTAATATGTTAAGAAATAAAAATCCTAATTCTTTTGAGTTTTGCACTAAATTTTCTTCCCGAATTTCATTTAATACACCTTCGGCTATTTTGCATCCCAGTGGATCATTTTGATGCGACTGGTAATGCATAAATCCCGATTCTTCGTTTTTTTTTATCATCCAGTTATCTATTATAACTGCACTTACCGGATAACCATTACCAAGAGATTTGCCCAGAACCACGATATCTGGTTTCAGGTTAAAATGATTATAACCAAACCATTTTCCTGTTCTGCCTAAGCCCGTTGTAATTTCATCCACGATGATAATCCCCTGCTTTAATTTCACCTCTTTTTAGATTCTCTTTATAAGCTTTTGAGGAGGTATTATTACACGCCTGGAAAAGCAGAAAGGATCAAAAATAAAAATGCAGTTTTTTACAATCTTATCTTTTATAACCTTACAATCGTCCGCGCATATTGCTTGTTTGCATTTTAAGCAAGGATCTATATTAATCTGAACATCAGGTTTAGATGACTG
>PKTC01000244.1 GCA_002869305.1 Marinilabiliales bacterium | reverse complement strand
TGTGCCTTTTAAATAATCTGGTAATTCCATTCCAGCCATTTTAAACAACTCTTCGAATGGAGGAATTGAGCCAAGCATTCCCGACAAGAAATTAGCGGAGGTTGGTGATTTACCATCTTTTCCACTACCCATATTATCCCAAACTGTAATTTTGTCGATCTTAAGATTTTTAATTGCTTCAACCTGTGTTTTAACCAATTCTGGTAATTTATCAGCAATCATCATCATAACGGCACTCTTCGAATCTCCACCTGTAGACTTAACTAATTTCTCAAAACCTTCTGCCTGTTTACTTAATATTTCGAAAATACCTTTACCTTCTGCTGCCATTTTCATAAATATTGCATCAGCATCACCTTTTGCATGACGACGAGTTTGTTCTGCGATAGCTTCGGCATCAATTTCAATTTTTTCTTTATCAATTTGTGCTGGAATTACAACGTTAGCATTTTGCGTTGCTTTGTCTCTTTGAGCACGAATGTCTTCAGCCTTTCTCTCAGCAGCATAAGCTTCTTCGAGAGCTTTAGCCTGACTAACTTTTTCAGCAGCTACAGCTTTACGCTCAGCTTCTGCTTCTTTTTCACGACGCGTTGCATCAGAATTTGCAATTGTAATTTTAGCACTGTTTTCACCTTCTACAGCAGTAGCATCTGCTGCCGCTACCTGAACTCGTTGATCCTGATGTGCCATGGCCTGACCAATTTCACCATCACGGTTTTTTTCAGCAACAGTTTTCTTAGCATCATTGATTGCTTTTGCAGCAGCTTCTTTTCCTAATGCTTCGATATACCCAGATTCATCATTTATGTCTGTAACGTTTACGTTAATAAGCTTTAAACCAATTTTCTTTAATTCAGCTTCTACGTTAGAAGAAACAGCAGCAAGGAATTTATCTCTATTACTATTGATTTCTTCAATATCCATGGTTGCAACAACCAAACGTAATTGACCAAATATGATGTCTTTTGCAAGATTACTAATATCGGTTTGAGTTAAACCCAATAATAGTTCAGCAGCATTGGTCATAATCCCAGGTTCTGTTGATATTCCAACAGTAAATCGCGAAGGAACGTCAACACGTATATTTTGCTTACTTAAAGCATTGGTTAAATTAATTTCAATTGAAATTGGTGTTAAATCGAGGTAAGAATAATCTTGAATAATTGGCCAGATAAATGCGGCTCCACCATGAATACATTTAGCCGAACGCGATTCTGCATCTAATCCCTTACCAACTTTCCCATAAATTACTAAAATCCTGTCCGAAGGGCATCGTCTGTATCTCCTAAAAAAGGATACAATTAAAATAAAAACGAAAATAACAGCCGCAACAACAAGTAATACAATGTATTGTCCCATAATCATATTTTAAAAATTAATTATTAAATGATAAATTTATTTTCCACTTGGTTTTACAACAAGAATTTCATTGTTTAAAATTTCTAATACATCAACCACTGATCCAGTCTTAATATCTTCATCATGATCAGTCATAGCATCAAGAGTTTGTAATCCCTGAACTTTAATCTGCACTTTTCCCAGACCCGCTCTTTTAGCAGGTATCGAAAGATAAACACTTCCAATTTTTCCAACGGCATTATTTAAATTTAACGTTCCGCTATCGGTTAGTTTACCCATAAAATATACTATAGATGCCATTATAGTCATCATAATTAAACCAGAAACAGATGAAATGATAACCGTTTTTCCAACACTTAATCCACTATCTAAACACGCAACACCTGCCCATCCAAAAATGGTAAAGAAAGCTACCAGGTTTTTAAGTGTAATGAATTGGAATTCAATGCCTGCATCATCATCAATTGATACATCTGAGTTTCCATCAGCTTCCATTTCATCGATATCTCCTCCAAAAAAAGTTAAGATAATTTGCAATACGAATAATGCTGAAAAGGGAATTGCAATGCACCAGTATATCTTTTCAATAAGAGCTAGCGATTGCCATGATTCTGAAATAGTTAATAACATAGTAATTAATTTAGAGTTTAATGTATCCAAATTAAAACATTTATTTGAGATTTCAAGGAGAAATTGAGTAATAATTTATAATTGTTCATACTATTAAATCCATTCGTTTTAATACCCGCAGCACTTCTTATATTTTTTACCACTTCCGCATAAACAGGGATCATTTCTATTTATCTCGTGCAACGATCCTTTTTTACGTTTATTAGCCATTTTCTGATCGAATATGGTTTCCAATAATGAATAAAGATCCGGATGTTTTTGTTGAAGTAATTTTGGTCGCTCAAAGAAATATTCACTTATAACTGCAAAAAATTCTGCTTTATTGGTTGCTCCATAAGGATTAATATCAGATCTGTCCTTATATATTTCTTCAATTTTCTTTTGTATTAAATCAATCCAGGGAATGGCATACTGCTTTTCTAAAAGAAGTGAGGGAATTCCATCAATGCTTCCATCTGCCTTATCAATTAAATGTACAAACTCATGAATAGCTGTATTTTTTTTATCCGACTCGTTTTTAAAACCATGGTGCAAAGCTTGCCTGGAAAGAATCATTTTGCCTTCCATATAACCGGTTCCTACCATTCCTGCTATGTTTCGCTTATCACCGTCAGTTTTAAATTCATCATTAAATAATCCGGGATAAAGCAACACTTCATTTAAATTATAATATTTCCAATTAGTGAAAGCAAAAATTGGGATGATAGCACTCGAGGCAACTAAAACTTTATCATATTCATTAACTTCAGTATCTACTCCGGTAATTCTAATATTTATTAAGAACTCTTGAATCTTAAATTCAAAAGAATTTTTTTCTTCAAAAATTAGGTTATTATAGAAAGGCACATTCTCAAAAAGAATTTTCCTCCAACTTGCAGGAAAAGGTTTATTAGGCTTTTTCCAATCAGATTTAATATTTTTCTTTAAAAATTTTGCAAGAGCAAAAACAAGAATTACTATTAAAAGGAGACCATAAAATTTTTCCATAAATTATAATTGTCAAGTTCTGGTTTAAAACTACTAACTTATATTTAATAACTACTTGTTGAATCCAATTAGTAAATCATTTAATGAATATTTCAAGTAAAACCTGGTGATCTTAAACACCAATTTAAGGTGATTTAAATCATCTAATATAAGCAAATCATGATGTAATAATAATTTTACTTT
>PKTC01000245.1 GCA_002869305.1 Marinilabiliales bacterium | reverse complement strand
TAACCACTTTGATATCCTATAAATACATTACGGTCTCCATCTGCATTACTATATCCAACCTGATATCCCAAAAATGAATTATATAATCCGGTGGTTATAGATGTACCAGCATCCAGTCCTATTAGATAGTTTTCTTTATTGATATCCATATATTGATTAACAGTACCTTTTGAAGGTGAACGACCGCTTACTGCAAATCCCCCTACCTTTGCTTTTGCTGATTCTGTCACATAAACTCTTGTACTATCTCTTGTCACTACCAAATAATCATTGATGGCTCCTTTTGAAGGAGACCGTCCACTTACTGCGAAACCTCCAACCTTAGCTTTTACTGTTGCTGTGTCGTTAACATAAATTCTTGTACTATCATCTGTTACCACCAAATAATCATTAACAATTCCTTTGCTCGGTGAACGTCCACTAACAGCAAAGCCTCCAACTTTTGCTTTGGCAGTATTGGTATTGACCCAAATACGTGTACTATCAGGTGTTACTTTTAAATATTCTTCCTCAATAGCTTTTGAGGGAGATCTTCCGCTTACAGCAAATCCTCCAACTTTTCCTTTTACCGAAGAATTAACATACACTTTTGCACCATCCGGAAATACTGCAAATACAATATTACCATCCTTATCTTTAACAGCAAATAAAGTGTCGTTTTCAGTAAAGGAGGCATCCGCTTTAACCTCAAGTTTACTATTTGGATTATATGTACCAATACCTACTTTTGCAGTGCTATCAGTAAGCAAAACATAATTGGAACTAACCGTCCATATTTGTCCTTTTGATAAATCTATCCATTCGGAGCCATTATAATAAAAAAATGTAGATTCGTTGGTGTCAAAAACTAATAAACCTGTTGCAGCAGTAGACGTTAATTCCGTTCTTGCAGTAGTAGTTAACCGAGGAATTAATAGACCTTTGGTTGTTGATTTGACGTCTAATATTGCTGAAGTATCAGGTGTATATCCATCATCGTCAGTAATTGTAATATTTTGGCTTAATAAATCCAATGAGAAAAACATGAAAATTGTAAAAAAAATAAACAGAGTCGAATTTCGAGCAAAGTCGAATCTTTTCATAATATGATAGTTTAGAGGTTTAAGAGCGTTTTATTGAAAGTAAGTTCCAAAAATTAATGGCGAAATACAAGTCGTTTATCAACTAAAAATGACCACTCATAAAAAAAGCCATAATAAAATAGTATTACGGCTTATAATGATATATTAATTGTAGGTTTTTATTGAGTCATTAGCTGAAAATTAGCCCCATCATAAATTAGCATATGTATACCTCCAGCAATTATTTCTCCTCCGGCTAAACTTGAGCCATCAGGTTTAATGATATTTTTAGCGCCTAAACTATTGACATTTATTGTGGTAGTTCCCGTGTTTGTATTTCCAAACTTTAAATAAAACACCATCCCTTCTATATACATTGCAACCGTGTTTATAGTAGTAATATAGGTATCAGTTCCTGTCGCTGAACCATAGTTAATAGAACCATTCATGACTATTTTATCATTATTGAACTCTCCATAAATTAATGGATTTGGCATACTACTATTTTCAATGTATAAACGCTGCGATGATTCTTCACTAAATCCAGCATTATAACCGATAAACACACTACTATCACCTAAAGCATTCATTCCTGCTGCAACACCAATATAAGTATTACGGCTTCCATAACTCCAACCGCCAGCATTAAATCCAAGTGACACGTTCTCACTTCCCGTATCGTTTCTATTTGAAGCTAATCCTCCAATATAGGTGTTTTGCGATCCGGTAGAATTTCCTAATCCGGTTCGATTACCTAAAAATGTATTTTCAGTTCCGGTCGTTAATTGTTGACCTGAATAAGATCCTATTAAAGTATTATCAAGAGCTGATACAACAAATTGTCCGGTACGTTTACCAATAAATATATTTTCGCTACCATCAACATTACTGAATCCTGAAAGCTCCCCGATAAATATATTATCGCTTCCAATGGTATTTGCGTGCCCTACTTTATTGCCAATAAATGTATTTCTTATTCCGGTAGTATTGTTATATCCCGATTCAAAACCTACAAAAACATTATCCTCACCATCTACATTAGAATACCCACTTCTACTACCTAAAAACACATTATTGATACCTTCGGTATTGGTATAACCAGTACTGCTACCTATAAATACGTTATCGTAGCCTGTGGTGTTGCTAAAACCAGATTGAGATCCTATATATACATTAGACATTCCATGAGTGTTATCTTTTGCAGTTTGATAGCCAATAAATACATTTCTTAAACCAGTAAGGTTTTCCAAACCTGTTTGATACCCAAGAAACACATTATAATTACCAAAGTCGGGACTATCCAACGTTTTTTGACCACTTTCATGACCAATAAAATAATTGTCTGGAGTAATATCCAAGAAATTATTTACAGTACTCTTTGATGGTGATCTTCCGCTAACCGCAAAACCACCGACTTTGCCTTTGGTTGCACTCTGATTTACATAGATTCTTGTACTATCTGCCGTAACAACCAAATACTCTTCTTCACCTAATTTTGATGGAGATCGTCCACTTACTGCAAATCCTCCAACTTTGGCTTTACCGGTAGTTTGATTTACATAGATACGAGAACTATCCGGATTTATTCTCAATACATCGTATTCGATCGCTTTGGAAGGAGATCTGCCACTCACAGCGAAACCACCTACTTTGCCCTTGACCGTTTCATTTACATACACAACAGCTCCATCAGGGAATACAGCAAACACCAGATTTCCAGCTCTGTCCTTAACTGCAAAAAGAGTATCTGTATCTGTAAAATATAAAACCGGATTATCAATAGCCAATGCTTTTGTAGCTGAATTTGCATGAAGGGAGTATGGAACCGAAAGGAGTTGAACAGTTCCCATTTCAGTAAAACTTAATCCTTCATTAAGATCTAATTCGATTTTAAGATAATAGGAATTACTTCCCCAACTTATTATACCGAAATCTGAAGAAGGACTGCTACCATTACCTATTTCTAAATTACATAACCCCTGTGAATTAGATGTTACACTATGGCTTTCGCTGTAAATCTCTGTACCTGCCTCACTGCCAACCAAGATGGAAATCCTAAAACTAACATCCTGATTTGTGATTAACTCCACATTACTAT
>PKTC01000336.1 GCA_002869305.1 Marinilabiliales bacterium | reverse complement strand
GCTATATCCTAGTACAACCAATAAGGCAATTGGAGAAAGCTTAAATGTTAAAGGATTAATAAAATAGGTTGTTGCTATGAAGAGTAAAGAGTTAATAATGACAAATAAAAGTGCTGATTTTGCTTTAATTATACCTGCTGGTATTTCACGAATTGCTGTTCTAGGATTCTTAATGTCTATTTCACGATCAATAAATCGGTTAAACGCCATTGCCGCATTTCGAGCAAATACCATACAGAGTATTACAAATAGAAACAATTTCCATTCAAATTCTGAATTGGTTTGATGTAATGCCAAAAAATAGCCTATAAAGGCAAAAGGCATTGCAAATATGGTATGACTGAATTTTACTAAAGAAAGGTAATTTTTTACTTTTTGCTTAGTTTTTTTGATCATTTTAATTTAAAAATGTTAGCAATAAGCTCTTTATTTCTATTCGAGAGCTAAATGAATCAGTTTTTCTTTATAGATATCGTAATTTTCTTCATCAAAACAAACAAAGTAAACAGTTTTTATCTTCTTTTGTTCTTTTAAAAATTTATTTACCGTTCGAATTGCAATACCTGCTGCCATTGTTTTTGGGAATCGATAAACTCCAGTGCTTATATTGGGGAATGCCAGCGTTTTTACTTTATTTTTCAAAGCAACTTGCAAACTGTTTTTATAACAATTTGCAAGTAATTCTGGTTCATTCTTTTCGCCGCCATGCCAAACAGGTCCAACTGTGTGTATAATATATTTGGCAGTTAGCATATAGGATTTAGTAATTTTGGCTTCTCCTGTTTCGCAACCGTTTAACACACGACATTCTTCCAATAGTTCCGGTCCTGCAGCACGATGAATTGCTCCATCAACCCCTCCACCACCTAATAACGATTTATTAGCAGCATTGACAACTGCGTCAACTTCCATTTTTGTTATGTCGCCTCTAACTAGCTCTATTTGGGGCATATTGATATATGTTATTTTTAATATCAAGCATCAAGACAAGAATACTAAAATTAAAAAACTAATTACTAATTACTATCTAATTTGAGCGTTTAATTCTTTTTCAAAAACTCTGATAAAATTGTTCATAATTTTATCGATTTGCTTATCTGTGAGAGTTTTGTTTTCATCTTGCAGAATAAAGCTAACAGCGTAAGATTTTTTATTAGCCCCAAGTTTTTCACCTTCGAAAACATCAAATAGCGAAACTTTCCTTAATAGCTTTTTTTCAGTTTTATTAGCTAAGTCTTTAATTTCTGAGAATTTTACTGATTTGTCTATTAATAACGCTAAATCTCGTCGTACCTCAGGGTATTTTGGTATTTCAGTATATCGGATGTTATTTTTTGCCGATCGTTTAATTACTTGATTCCATGCAAATTCAGCAAAATAAACATTGGTATCGATATCGAATGATCTCAATATTTTTTTACTTACCATCCCGAATTCAGCGATCTTATTTTGATTGTAGTGATAGCTTAATCCTTCAGTTAATATATCGGATGAAATATCATCTGCGCTTATTTGGTTTAAATCAAATCCTAATCGCAACAATATGTTTTCAATAAATGATTTGAGTAAGAAGAAACTAGTTGGTTCTGCATTTACAATCCAGTTTTCTTCTGTTTTATTTCCTGTAACAAATAAAGCTAGGTGCTTTTCTTCGTTGTATTTTTTTAACAGATTTTCATTCTCAGATTTATTCAAAAAATAACAATTTCCGAATTCATATAATTTTAAATCAGGATTGCGTCTGTTTCTGTTATATGAGATAGATTCTAAACCTCCAAATAGCAAAGTTTGACGCATTGCATTTAAATCATTGCTTAAGGGATTAAAAATCTTCACCAAATTTTCGGGCTTATAAGATTCTAAATTATTGTAGTAATCCTCTTTAGTTAGCGAATTACACATAATTTCATTGAAACCGTTTGCTGTTAGAATGTCCGATATAGTATTTTGAATTACTTCTTTATCCGGTTTTTGTGAATACGATAAACTTGAATTTACATGTTCAGAAATTTCAACATTATTGTATCCATAAATACGCAATACTTCTTCAATCACATCTGCTTCGCGCTGAACATCAACCCGGTATGTTGGAATTTTTAAACTTAGCTTCACTTCATCTTCGTCAACGATTTTTATATCCAATGATTTAAGAATGCTCTTGACTTTTTCTTTTTCAATTTCTTTACCAATAAGTCTTTTTAGATTCTTAAATGTTAGATCAACATTATAATCTTGAACTGCTTCAGGATAAACATCAACAATCTCAGAAGAAATTTCACCACCTGTAATTTCCTTAATAAGCAGTGCTGCACGCTTAAGTGCATACTCGGTTACATTAGGATCGGAACCACGTTCGAAACGAAACGACGCATCAGTATGTAAATCGTGACGTTTGGCAGTTTTTCTAATATAAACAGAATTGAAATGTGCACTTTCAATAAAAACATTCTTTGTGTTTTCCGTAACTCCTGATTTAATGCCTCCAAAGACACCAGCAATACACATTCCATTCTTTTCATTACAAATCATTAAATCTTCTGATGAAAGTTTTCTGTCAACTTCATCCAAGGTAATGAAGCTTGTACCTTCTGGCAGAGTCTTAATAATTACTTTATTACCATCAATTTGATCAGCATCAAAAAAGTGCAAAGGCTGGCCTGTTTCGTGCAAAACATAATTGGAAATATCTACCAAATTATTAATCGGATTTAAACCTATTGCTTTTAACCTATTTTGAAGCCATTCTGGCGATGGCCCAACATTAACATTGGTAACAGTAACTCCAGTATATCTGGGGCAAGCCACTTTATCTTCTACAATAATATCAATGGGTAAATTACGATTGTCTACTTTAAAGTTATCAACGGATGGTTTAGTTAATGTGATTTCTTTTGTTTGACTCAGAAATGCTGCTAAATCACGAGCTGTACCAATATGAGATGCACCATCAATTCTGTTGGGAGTTAAACCAATTTCGAATACTGTATCTGTCTCAATCTTAAAATATTCTTTAGCCGGCATTCCAATTTTTGCAGCATCATCTAATACCATGATCCCATCGTGTGATGTTCCTAATCCAATTTCATCTTCAGCACAGATCATTCCTTCAGAAGGTTCTCCGCGCATTTTGGCTTTTTTTATTTTAAATTCTTCATCTCCAGAATAGAGTGTTGCGCCTACGG
>PKTC01000520.1 GCA_002869305.1 Marinilabiliales bacterium | reverse complement strand
CATGATCGATTCTTCCAATATTTAAAGCTGTGATTGCTTTTGCAGCTGCCGTAATAGCATTAATACCTTTTTCGGGCTCCATTCCTGCATGAGCTGATTTACCTTTTATTGTAACATCGAATGTGTAATACGACGGACCACCAATAATTATAGTATCCAGGGTATCGTTATCGAGCAAAAAGCCCTTTTTAGCACTTAATTTACTGTAATCAAGATTTTTAACACCAAACAATCCTATTTCCTCTTCACGCGAAATTGCAACTTCAACAGGAGGTCGTACTTCTGCAATTCTTAATGCTTCTAGCATTTCAGCTATACCAGCTTTATCATCTGCACCTAAAATAGTTTCACCTTTTGATCGAATGACTCCATTTTCTAGAACAGGTTCAATTCCAATTCCCGGTTTTACCGTATCGGCATGGCATGATAGTAAAATAGGATCTTTACCTTCACAGCCTTTGGCAGGCAATTTGGCAATTAAATTTCCGTATGAATCCTGTATGGTTTCAGCTCCCAGTTTTTGAAATTCTTTCTCGAGGTAATTAATAAAATTAGCTTCGTAACTTGATTCGCTATCAATTTGAACCATTTCCATGAATTGCTTGATCATTCTTTCAGACATAGGTTTATCTCTTTAATTTTTGTATTATGCTTTTAGTAAAATAACTCCTCCACAGTCATTGCATTAGAGTTTATTAAAGGTATATTCGATAAACATCGTTTTAATGGGTTTGGAATCGCATTTTTTGGTACTACGTGCATTATCGCTTACAATGAATACTTTATTTCCTGTTTTGTATATTCCTTCAAGATTGGATACATACTTGCAGCGATTCTTTACTACCATATTACTAAGCATTTCATCTTCGTTAAAATCAATGGGGCCATCTATTATACCCTTCTTATTAACTGGTATTTTGTCGATATAACACTTCGCTGCTTCAGGATCTTTTTTATTGTAATATGATCTTAGAGCATAAATGATATTTTCCTGCGAATCGTAATAAATATCAGAATATCGCCAGTTATTGTCTTTATGATCTATGATGTATTTCTGGTTGTAGTACTTAAAAGATTTATCAGGGGACATTTTCAATGTATATATCTCGGACTGATTGTTTCCATTGCGCTCGCGTAAAATATACACTAGTTTTTTGTCTTTATTTACTGCGATTCCTTCCATTCCGAAATCTCCATTAAAATCCGATAAATCAAGATTTGTTTTTATTTTACTAATGGTTTCTTCGTCCAAATCGTATCTATAAATAGCAGTATTGCCTTCGTCGACAAAAAGCAGTTGGTTTTTATACCAGCTAAGACCTTCCATTTCAATGCCTCTGATATCTATTTCATTTTCAGGTTTTTTGGAATTGTAAGTTATAATCGGTTTTCTTAAATCTATACTAGATGTAATGCTATAATCGAGCATGCTAATCTGGTAAATAATTTTTTCACGTTCCGATACTAGGTATAAACTATTTTCATGTCCTATCATTCCTGAAATTTCAAGTTCTGTATTAAAATCATCAGGTAAGTCAATAAATTTAATGTTGTTCTTTTGTGCTGATAAAATTTGAAACCAACTAATGGTGGCTATTAATAAGTAGAGTCTAATCATAATATAAAGATCAAATAAATGTTGAAGTTAATAAAATTTTTTATTCATAATATTCAAAAGCATCAATAATGTCAAGGTACACTCCATCGAAACCTGCATCCAGTATTTTCTTTAAATATGAATCATCATTACCGAAGATGATATCCTGCCAGGGAACATACCAGTATCTTACTTTATAATTGCCTTCCCAGTCGGGGTTTAGATCCTCTAACCAAATCGGTTTATTGGTGTTCCAATCGCTTTGCCAGTAATAACGATAATTCTCGGCTTCACCGATGCTCATATAACATATAACTAAACGCTCTCCACCATTTAATTTGGCTTTTAACTGTGAAATTTCTGTCTGGGTAAATTCTGTGTGATCATTAATAAATAAATCCATAATCAAGAGATCATAGTTGGTTTGCGTTATAGCTGAGATAAACTCTTGTTTGCTTGTAAATTTTTCAGGATTTATAAGATATAAGAAATTCTTGATTTGGTTGAGACCTGTTATGATATTATTGTTCTCAGAATGAATTGTTGCCGGATAGGTAGGAATTTCGTCTAAATCTCGATCTCTGGCTGCAAAAGAAACATAACCTTCACTCTTATTCTTTTCGTATGAGTCGTCCATTTTGGATGAAGTTGTGCAATAATCTGTAACTAAAATTTTGTTTCCTGCACTTTTCGAAATATTTAGAAGGTCTTTTAGGTATTCCGTATCTCCTAACGGGGTTTCTTTATCGTCTCTTATGTAACCATAATATAAATCTTCCTGTCCATTACCATCAATGGCATCTGTATACTCACGATGACGAGGAGCTTCGTAATCGCCATCTATGGTTACTAATTCAATTCCGTTTTGAGGTATTACTAGAAATTTGGGATTCTGGCTCTTAGCATATTGGCTTATACCAATTACAAAATTGCGCATTTCTTCTTTGAAATCGACTTCAACATACTTTGGTTGATCGTCATCATCGGTACAAGCAGCCAGTATAAAAAAACTTACCAGCATGTATAAACATTTTTTCATTTCTTTTGATTTAAAGAGTACGAAAGATAATGAAATCTGCTTTCTATTACAAGGTATACGTATTCTTCATATTAATTGTGCAATAAGTAAGGTATCTCATAAATTCAATTTTGTGGATGGTAAATCTAATTTAGCAAAAAGAAAACTAAACGACTTAACAAGAATCTATTTTTGGTTTCAGTTTTTCTTATCGGAGAGTTTTATTTGTAAACCTTGTAAAAAATTTCGCAGAAACTGATCCTTACATGGACGGTATTGGTTTTGTTTTGGGTTTCTGAAAAAAGCACTTAATTCCGTTTTGCTAATTCTTAGGTCAACTAGCTTAAAAACTTCCAAAATATCTTCATCGCGATACTTAAGCGCTATTTTCAATTTTTTAAATACAATGTTGTTGTTTAATTTTTTTTCGGGTTCAGGTATTTTTTCTTGCTTACCACGTTTGTTAATAATTAAACCATTAAGAAATGTTGCGAGTTGATAATCCAAGATGCCTTTAAATTCAGGGTGGTCGTCTTTTTTTAGCCAATCGCTAATTTGAGCTCTGCTGACAGCGT
>PKTC01000365.1 GCA_002869305.1 Marinilabiliales bacterium | reverse complement strand
TCTTCAATTAAACTTTTAATCCGTTCAATTTGCATTTGCTTGTTTACCTCCCTTAAACTTTTTCCAGTCTTTGTAAAGAAATGATGGTTTGATAAGAATTTTACCTGTAATTTATTCCAATCATTTAAACTCCCAATTTTATTTTGTTCTTTAAGTTCTTTATACAATGTGTTTGAAACAGGAATAAAATCACTTCTCCCTAAATAGTCAAGATCTGAGTCACACATAATGCTCTCTAGCGTATTTTTTGGATTTGGAGGAAGTTTTGTAGCCATTATCAATTCACAAATCCTATCGATTTGCTCTGGAGAGTAACTGTATTTAGGCAAGTATTCTCTTGCCAGTTTGGTACCATTATATTCGTGTTCGTCATACCCAATTATATGCCCTGCATCATGAAAAAGAGCTGCTGTTTTTAATAATAAAATAGATTCGTCATCAACACCTTCTCCATAACCAATTAATTCTGCCTGGTTTATTACATCTATGGTATGTTTAAAATTGTGATAATATAAGTGTGATGGTAGTTCTTTTTCAAGACGGTCTAATACAATTTCCTGAAGGTCTGTAAATTGTCTTAATAGATATTTATTCCATAAAATTTGGTTCGGGTGTCTCCCTTTTTTTCTATCTTCAGAATAAGCGGGTTTTATTCGCTTAAGGAAATACATTTCCATATCTCCTTTATATTTAACTGGAATTTTACCATTGTAATCACACACAAAATATTGTTTAACAAGCTCGTAAGTCATGATCGAAATATTAATTTGACTTACTTCACTCGCAGATGCCATTCGAGTTGCAATATGAACTGTATCACCTTTTAATTCGTACGAAATCTTTTTTCTTCCTGAAAACGTAGCTGTAACAGGACCGGTATGAATACCCATTTTTAAATCCCAAAATTTTTTATTCTTGCTTTCGTATTCGGCTTTTAGATCATTCAAATAATCTTGCATTTCTAATGCAGCAAGTACCACGTCAACTGGGTTTGTAATGTTTTTTACCGGTACACCACCAGCACACATATATGCATCCCCAATGGTTTTTATTTTTTCGATTTTAAATTTCTTAACAATCGAATTGAAATGAAAAATTATCTTGTCAAGTTCATCTATAATATCGCTTGTAGCTGATTGTTCTGCAATTTTTTTAAATCCTTGTATATCAGCATATAATACCGTAGCCATTTCAAATCGAGTAGTCTTACTTTTAATTTGGCTGCTTGCCTCTTTTGGTAATAAATCAGGTGGGATGGATGATAAAATATTATCAAGCTTTTCGTTTTGTTTAGTAAGTTGTTTGTTGGTTTCTGTTAATTCCTTTAATTGATTTGAGATTTTTTTATTTTCTCTTAATAAATCTGCTATTTTTAAAACGAGTTTTTGTTCTTGTTCTTTATCCATCTTCGATGTTTTGTAGGATTGGGAGTTCTTCTATTGATTCTTGTAAATATAATTAAATTGCTTTCAATAAACAATATTGCTTTTAGTTTAACGATATCTTATACTTAGTTTTCGATAAAAAGTTTTACCTATTCTTATGGTTTTTTATATATTAAGTCAAATTTAATAGGAATGATAGTTTTTTTAGGATTAGTGAAATATTAATTTTTTATAACTTTAAGCGTGGTTTGATTCATATCGGTAGAAATTTGTATTAAGTATATTGCTTTCGAAAGATCATGGATATTAAAGATCTCGCTCATGTGCAATAAGATTAGGTTATTATTGACTGCTAATACTTTTCTAAACAATAAACTCCCATAGGTATTATAAATGCTTAAAGTTATATCTTCTGGTTCAAAAAGATGACACTCTAGGGTCAAATCATCTTTGAATGGGTTTGGATATAATCTTACATTCTGAATATTGGAAAAACTCTCTATCGATTGGACTTGCTTTATATGAATATTGATCGGTATTAGTGTTTCTTTTCCACTATTTTCATAAAACCATAAAGCACAAATATAATCTCCTGAATTCAGGTTAGATGTGTTCAGATTAACCTTAATGGTATCCTTATTTTCAGAACTAATTACTCCCACCGTATCCGTTGTTGATACCCAAAAATCGTTCGATTTTGTAGGGAATACTATATTTGTTGTGTATTTTAAGTTGCCGTAACCTGTATTTTCGACTATCAAATTATATACAACAACCGTATCCTGTTTTAAGGTATCCGCTATGCTTTCAGGATATATTGTATACTCAATGGTATCTTTTACAAAAATTGACACGGCAAGCGTATCGCTGGTACTATTTTCTTTTTCAACAATCAAAGAACAATTTAACTCACCAAAACCATATCCCTGAGTATTAATAGTGGCTGTTAATGTATCACACTCAGTAATTGGCAGATTTCCTGATACCTTATTTAAACTAAGCCAACTCGAAATGGGATCCTTTAATATGTTATAATTTAAAGATAACATTCCATTATTCTTTATTATAATTTCATACTGAGCATTTTCTCCTGCCCACAAGGTATCAATAATCTGTTTTGGCGTAATTTCGCTTGATATAGTATCCTTTACAACTAAATGAATCGGAATCGTATCAATAATGCAATCTGCAGAAGTGATCAGTATATTATTGTAGTAATACCCTGCCGTTAACAAATCAGTATAAAACCTTACTTGAATGGTATCGTTTTTATTTAGGTAGATTGTTCCAGTAGCTTTATTAATATCAACCCAGGTTTCTTCTGTTTCTAACTCTATACTATAATCGGTATTTATCGCATTACTATCATTATAAATTATAAGTTGTTGAATGGAGATTTCATCAAAGAAAAGAGTGTCTTCTACTGTTTCTTTGTTAGTTTTTAATAAAATAGAATCATCTTTTGAAGTTAACATAAAATTAATCCAGTTCGTATTTCCTTTGGCAACATTAATACTAAAAACGGTATCATTAATATAACCTTCGGCCGATGCTACCACATCATATGATCCGGGCTCAATCAACCGCTGATAATCACCAACAACAGGGTCAGTAAAAACCATTGAGCTATCATTTTCTTCATCATGCCCGATTACCCATATCATTGCATCTAAAGGCTCATTGCATGAATTAGTAATGATTCCTCTTATCCCATAAAGGGATTCTTTCATATAGTTTATAAGCGATTGCTTATTATAATTCCAATATGTATTCAGGCTTTCAGTTGCTAACAATTTTGAATCCGAG
>PKTC01000206.1 GCA_002869305.1 Marinilabiliales bacterium | reverse complement strand
GTCAGTCACCAAAATGATGCTTAATAAAGGTGTTGATGCAACGTTAACAAAATTTTTAGGAAGCATCATTAAAATTGGTATAATTGCATTTGTCGTGATGGCAGTAATAAGTCGGTTAGGAATTGAAACGACCTCATTTGTTGCAGTTTTGGGTGCAGTCGGTTTAGCGATTGGCTTTGCATTGCAAGGTTCACTTTCAAATATTTGAAGTTGTCAAATAAACGGTATTGCCAACTACCTCAGCATCAATGTGTCCAGAAATAATTTCATTAGATGGCGGCAATGGTGTTATTACAGAGTAATCATGCATGGAATTATTATTGAGAATTTTATCCACAATTATCCAATGGTTGCGTCCATATTCTTCATCATCAGTTTGCCAAAATAATTTTGTCGGATAAGGATTTCGTAGATTATTTTGTATAAAATTAGAAATAGTGTCCTTAAACTGCGGCAACCACGAAATATCATGATCATATCCTGGAACTAAATAGTAATGATAGTTTTTGCAGGCTGTATTTATTTTTTGCATGAAAGTATCCATAAGATAAGGAGGAAATAATCTATCATTTTCAGATGAGATCATTAAAAACGGTCTATTACATAAATTTTTTAAATAAATTGGTGTCTCACTCAAAGATGACAAACCCAGCGGATTACTTATATATGGTCGGAAATTTGCCCAAGGTGTTATATTGAAATTAGCAAGATAAAATAAACCGGTTCCACCATCTGAAATACCAGTTATCGAAACATCATTTTCATCTATATTATATGCAATTTTTAATTGATGAAGTAGATATTCAAGATTCTTAACTTGTTTTTTGCTCCACCATGGACTCATGGCCCATCCGGCAGGATGGACAATTATTCTTTCTAATGAATCAGTATTATAGGAGTTCTTATGCAGCTTGTTCTTTATTCTTTCCGGATAATAATTCATTACAGCACCGTGTAATATGATTGAAACAGGGTATTTCTTATTGGTGTTATAATGTGAGGGAACATAGATAATACATGCATAGTCCAAAGAATCCAATGTGTAATTCCATTCTACATATCCGGTCTTAACTTTTTTCGGATAGCAATCAGTTGATCGAATAATATTTACTATACTATCGAACGCCACATCATTTTTTTCAATTTTTTTAATTATTCTATTTGATTTGAATAAGGATTCACTATTTCTTAATTCAGTAATTAACGTAGTTAATTCTGCAGACGATAAGCTTTGCCCACTAGCAAGCTTTAATGAGAGAAAAATAATTGAGATTAAAAGAATGGTCTTTTTCATATCTTTTTTATCCTAAGATAAAAACAGCAATTATTACCCTACGATAGAAGAAAAATTTGTACGCGATAATTACATTAGCAGTAAAGAATAAACAATATAAATTTCAATTTAAGACAACATATGAAAAATAAAAATTACAATTGCAAATGTAATTTATTTAAACTAGCTCATAAACAATAATATATGTTTTTATTGAGTTACTATGGCTTCTTTATTCTTCTTTTTTCATCTGATTCCATCCTTGAGCTTGTAACTGCATGCTTTGACCTGCTGAAGTAATTAAAACTGCTCCATTTTCTTTTTCTGCAATATGCCCAATGGGGTGAATTAATTCGTGATTTTTAACTTTCTCCAAATCATTTATGTCAATTGTGAACAGTAACTCGTAATCTTCTCCACCATTCAAGGCTGCAATAAGTGGTTCCATATTGAATTCATTAGCCATTTTTGCTGTATTTTCATCAATTGGGATTTTATCCTGGAATATTTTGCAACCTACTTCTGATTTATTACAAATATGAATGATCTCAGATGAAAGACCATCCGAAATATCAATCATGGCTGTTGGTTTTATACCAGAACTCTTAAAGAATTCAATTACTTCTTTTCTCGCCTCAGGCTTTAATTGACGTTGCAAGATGTAATCGTAACCGTCTAAACTTGGTTTGAAATTGGGATCATTATTAAACAACTCCTTTTCTCGCTCTAGCAACTGCAAACCCATATAGGCACTTCCTAAATTTCCTGTAACACAAACAATATCATTTTTTTTGGCTGTACTTCTATATACAAGATCGTCTTTTTTTGCTTCACCAATGGCTGTAATACTAATTGCTAATCCTGTTAAAGAAGACGAAGTATCACCACCAATCAGGTCTACTTGATAATTTTCGCAAGCTAGTTTAATTCCTTCATAAATTTCTTCGACGTGCTCGACAGTAAACTTCTTTGATATAGCAATTGAAACAACTATTTGTTTAGGTGTTGCATTCATTGCATACACGTCGGATATGTTAACGACAACTGCCTTATAACCTAAATGTTTTAAGGGAGCATACATAAGGTTAAAATGAATACCTTCCACTAATAAGTCTGATGTTATTACTGCGCAAGTACTTTCATAATCTATTACTGCCGCATCATCGCCAATACCTTTGATGGTGCTTGAATGGTGAAGTTTTACGTCTTTTGTGATGTGGTCAATAAGTCCAAACTCTCCTAATTCTGATATCTCTCTGTACTTTTTTTTACTCTCACTCATCTTCAAAATTGATATTTGTCATTAAAGAAAAAGATTAAACAATGATCCTTTAATAGTTGTTAAATTTTAAATATATTTGCACCTAATTTAGATTTAATCTATTTAAACGCAGTGCTAGAATTTTTAGTGATTTGGCAAAGTTATGGAAAAAGATCAAGATAAAATATTAAATGAAGTAACGCAAGGTGAATATAAGTATGGATTTGTAACCGATGTTGAAAACGAAGCCATTCCAAAGGGTTTGAATGAAGATGTGGTTAGATTGATTTCTCAGAAAAAGAATGAACCTGAATTTATGCTTGAGTTCAGATTAAAAGCTTTTAGACATTGGCAAACCATGAAAATGCCTGAATGGGCTCATTTGGTTGTTCCTAAAATTAATTATCAAGATATAATTTATTATTCTGCACCAAAACAAAAAATTGCACTGGATAGCATGGATGATGTTGACCCAGAATTAAGAGCTACATTTGACAAGCTTGGAATAACATTGGACGAGCAAAAACATTTATCGGGTGTTGCTGTTGATGCAGTTATGGATAGTGTTTCGGTAAAGACAACATTTAAGGAAAATATTGCAGGTGTTCAATGGGTTGCAGGTCTTCAAGAGCTCCCCTTATGACTATTGCTTATGACAATGCCCCGCTGCTCGAGG
>PKTC01000179.1 GCA_002869305.1 Marinilabiliales bacterium | reverse complement strand
TTTCTGTAAAAAATACCTGAATGAAAATGATAATTTACGCCAACATGTTGCAGTACTATTGCTTTTTTTGGTACTGTATTAAATGTGAAACCCCATTGTGGTAGTTTTGTATAATGATAATGTGGGTTATGATTATGTCCTTTTTTATGAATATGTCGCTGCGCGCTTGCACTTACAAAAACACTCATTAATATTAAGATCGTTAATAATTTAACTCCATCCTTTGCTTTCATATTATTTAATTTTAATTATAAATTACTTGTACAAATAAAATATTTTAAGATGAAGCCAAAATGAAGCTGAAAAAAGCGAGAATTTTAAACCCTCGCTTTCCAGAACTAATTGATTAACCCATGAAAAAATTTACTTAACCATAAAAGAAGCTATTTAGATATTGCCGATTTAATTAAACTTATAAGTACTGATTTATCTTTCTTAATAAGATTAAGAATCATATTAATTACACTGGTTTTATTTATCCCCAAATCCTTTTCGAGTTCTTCTAACAACTTATAATTTTTTTGAGTTAGCCTGAAACCGGTATGAATTCTTGAATAAGAGCCATTATCCTTATTCCCCTGCATATGCTCTAATATTTAAATTAAAAACTCCATAACCTGTATCTTTATCAAACATTGCTATTCTGTTAGTTTGAAAAGATTTAGCATAAAATAACTTCTGTTCAACTTTAGTAACTAAACAAAGAGATTTATTTACATATACAAAATTACCAACACGCACAGTTCTTAAACTCTTTGGGAATTTTCCAAAAGTACTTTTTAACATATTGTACTCTTCGTTGATTGCCTGCATTTTATCCAACTGACCACCTTTGTCGGGGTGAGATAAAAAAGACAACCTTCGGTACTTTGATTTTAAATCAGTTTTCTCTTTAACATCTGTGAAATAAGTCATGATTAGAAAGTTTATTGCAAATGTACAACATTGTTTTACATTGTACAACTTTCTATATATTTTTTCGATTAATTACTAAATAAAAAACCCGGAGTAAATACTTCGGGTTCATCTTATAAATATAAGTTTCAATTAGTTTTCCTTTGCTGGAATAAAATAGGTTCCTAACACTGCCACTAACATTGCAACAAAGAAAGTTAACATCCGTGCAGTAACTTTTTCGTCCATTCCTGTTTGTATCCAAATTATTGTAAATAATAATCCTGAAATAATAGTTAAAAGCACTGCCCTGCCATGGTATTTTTTCCAGAAAAGTGTTAATAAAATCACCACCGAAAATGTACCACCTATACCTGCCCAAACGTAGCTCACCAAAGTAAAAATATATTTAGATGGAGCTACATAAGCTATTCCTAATGCTACAATAGCCAGTGCTGCAGTTACGATCCTATGTCGAAGCAGCTTACCCTTAGGTCCAACTTTCTTAGGTTCTCGCATCAGGTTTTCAGAGAACTCAGTTGCGGAAAGAATTAATAATGAATCAGCTGTTGAAACCATGGCTGCAATAGCTCCTGTTATAAGAACGGCCGCAATGGCGGGCGGAAAAATTTCTAACAACACGGCTGGCATAACATATTCTCTATCTGCAAGTCCGGTTGGACCAAAAATGGCGATTCCTAACCACCCTATTGTCAAAGCACCAATATATGCTACAACTGTCCATACTATCCCTACATTTCTTGCTTTAATGGCTTGCTTTGGATTTTGTATGGCCATAAAACGCATACTCAACTGAGGTTGTCCCCCTAAATATCCAAAAAACCAGCTAAAACCACCCACAATAGCAACACCGGCTGCAAATCCTGATAAGCCTCCAGTCATTGAGGTATACTCGGGTCCAGCCATTGTTAAAGCTTCAGTAATGTTATTTGCAAATAATTCAGGATGATTTGACACATAAATAATTCCAACGATCGGTCCAACAATTAAAGTAGTAATCATAACAATTGCCTGAACTACATCCGTATAAACGACACTCCTAAAACCTCCATATATAGTATAAGGAATTATTATGGCAGCTGTAATCAACATTCCATATTGTGGTTTAATATCGAACATCGTATGTAAGATTTTTCCACCACCTAAAAACTGAGCACCCACATAAAAGAAAAAGAAAAACACAATGGTAAAGCTACCAACAATCCGAATCCATTTTCCTATCTCGCCATGACGCTTAGCTATATATTGAGTAAAAGTATCAATCTCGTATTTTTCAGCTTCATCGCGTAAACGCCATGCTATTAATATCCATGCAGTTATAATTCCTGCGACACAACCAATGGCAGTCCATATTTCCAGTAAACCTGTTGCGTATGCTGCTCCGGGTAGTCCCAGCAAAGCCCATGATGATTCACCAGTTGCTCTTTCTGATAATGCAGCTACCCATCCGGGCAAATTCCGCCCTGCAATGGCAAAATCAGAACTATTTTTAACTTTTCTTCCCTGATAAACTCCCCATGCAATAAGAAGAGTCATGTACGTTATCATTACGACTAAAAGTTGAGTATTGTATTCCATAATTCTTCAATTTTTATTTCGGATTCAGCACTAAGATAATAAAAAAGCTTTTTTCTAATAGCTCATCGATAATAGATTTATTATCTTTAAAACCTAAAATTTTAAACCATGAAACTGGCAATGCCTGAAATAATTATTGAGATATAAATTTGAACATCGGAATTTGTGAATCAAAATTACAGGTATGTCGAAATCTTAAAAATTATGAAGAAAATATTACCACTATTTTTTGCCCTGGCAATTATATTTGCTTGCAATCCGGTTCAAAAAGAACAAACAACAGAAAAACATGCATCAGGAGTCATCCAACAAATTGATATTGTTAATAATGGCAATGTCAATTTTGACTATTATTTCAAAAATAAAACCATGCGTCTGGATTATTTCCATACAGGTAATTCCGAAACAGAACATTTTGCCACAGATAAAATTTTATCAGACGGAGAATGGTATGGAAGCAGAAAGTTATTAATTGATTAACTGGAACTCGGGTATTTTTTCCTCTAAGTTATAGATCAGGAAACAAAAACCTTGCTTTATTCACGAGGATTTTCTAGCGTTTTTGGCGAATGGCAAACAACACCCGAAGCCCAAAAGGAATGGGGAACATTTCATGAGTCAGTTCGTTTTCCCTGGCCATTAAAACCTGTTACAGTTAGATTAAGTAAAAGAGATGGACAAAACAAATTCCAACCTGTTTGGACTTATAATATTGAT
>PKTC01000441.1 GCA_002869305.1 Marinilabiliales bacterium | reverse complement strand
CGAAAATGATATAAATACTGGATAAGCGAAAAATGGAATTACTACGAATCGTTTTTACTCCGGGAATTCATAATAGTGTTGTGGTTAAAGGATATGAGATTTGATCTTCGATATCCTGTGGCGATCGTCCGGGCCATTCGGTATATACTATTTGCTGGTTTTCTCCAATGTCGGGAATGGCATCAACGGGAACCGGATCATTTGGTAAGATACCAGTTTCCCAGTTAAATGGAGATGTTGCAATTCCCCATAATACAAATAAGATTAATACCAGAAATGTAACTAACTTATTCTCTAAAAAGAATTTTATGATTTTATTCAACATGTTATTTTGTTCATTTTAAGTTGTGACAATACAGAATAGTAATAGTTCACTCGAAAATCAAGTGAATATGATCTCTAGTCAGCTTATAATCAACATAAATAACTTTGCAAATTCGAAAGAATCGTTTGTGTATCTTTAGGTGGAGGAGATTCCGGAGTGAATGCCTCGCTGAATTCTTCAGAGATGGGATTAGTATTAATTAATATGTAAGCAAATACAAACAGATCAATACTTTTTACAATATCATTTTGAAGAATAGGAGTAGTAATAAAATCTTCTTCTAACTGAAAGGTTTTTGATTCATTATGGCAACAACTACTTGTTCCTTCCATATCACAGCAGCTTTCTGCTTCGTGGTTTATGGCAACCGTCACAAGTCTAGGTCCACAATAATGTTTAGAAACAGTAAACCCTGCTGTTACCGTTAACAGTAAGATTGAAGTCAATATATGTACTAGTTTTCTAAACATGATTAAATGTTCTATCTAACAAAGTAAACGAAATAAATACTAAAATGTTTAAAATCAAAACATATCTCGTGTTAATGTCTTGTTAAATTATGTATTTATTCATTCATTCATATTATAGAAAGTCTTGCTCATTGATTCGTTTTGAAGAATTTTAGGATATAAAATGATTTTTACCCATTCAAAATTAGGTTCTAACAGGAAGGGTAAAGTGAAACGTAGTTCCTTTTTTTTCAGTGCTTTCAACACGAATAGTGCCATTATTTTTTCGTACAAGTTCTTTGCAAATTATTAATCCAAGTCCGGTTCCTTTTTCTTTGTCAGTGCCGAAGGTTGAAAAAGAACTTTCTATTTTGAATAATTTATCCAAATTTTCTTTAGGAATACCAACGCCTGAATCCTTTACAGATATTGTAATTGAGTTTAAATCTTCATTAACAAAGGAACTAATTTCTATTTTACTATTTCTATGTGAGAATTTAATGGCATTGGAAAGAAGGTTTCTTATAACAGTTTTAACTGAACTCTCGTTTATTTCAACATCTAAATCATTAATATCAGAAATAATTTCGATATTCTTTTCCTGGGCTTTTTCTTTAACAATTTCAACTGAGCTTTGAATAAGAGACTTAATATTAGTTAATTCAATGGAGAATTCAAGAGTATTCATCTGAATTCTTGCCCATAATAGTAAATCATCGAGTAAAGTATTAGTTTTCTTCGATAAAGCTTGCAGAATATTCAGATAATCTAGTTTTTCATCGTTAGAAATATCATTAAAGTTCTCTTTCAATAAATTCAATAATTGCGTAAAATTACCCACCGGACCTTTTAAATCATGTGCTATTATTGAAAAGAATACATTTTTTGTAGCATTGGCCTGAGACAGTTCTTGTTCTGACTTAATCAATGCATCTTCTGTTTTTTTGCGTTCAGTAATATCTTCTTTAACAGCTAAATATTTAATGGTTTTACCATCTTCATCAATAATAGGAGAGATGGAAGCAAGCTCCCACTAATTGGTACCATCTTTTTTCTTATTCAAAAATTCACCATGCCAGGTTTCTCCATTGGAGATAGTTTCCCACATTTCTTTATAGTCAATAGAACTTGTATGTTCTGTTTTCAAAATATTTGGATTTTTACCAACTACTTCTTCTAACGAGTAACCTGTAACTTCTGTAAATTTAGGATTTACGTATTCAATAATTCCATCTGTGTCGGTAATTATTATGGAAGTAGGACTTTGCTTTACAGCTGTTGAAAGTGATAAGATCTCCTGTTCAATTCTTTTTCGATCACTAATGTCTCTGAATGCAACTACTCTTAATTCTTTCCCATCAATAAGTACATTTTTGGCCTCAAGTTCAGCTATAAACGTGGTTTTATCAGCACGAATAACTTTTAGTTCGTATGATTCAGACTGCAGATTACTTAAATACTCCTTTGCAAGTTCACGTGAATCAGGATGTATAAATGACAATACGTTTTTTCCTATAATAAATTCCAGGCTATAACCTGTAATTTTACTAGCTGAGGGATTGATATCCAGAATAATTCCATTATCATGAATGATTATTCCTTCCATTGTAAGATCAGTAAGAATTTTGTAGCGGGCTTGACTTTCTTTTAAATCATCCTCAGCTTTTTGTTTATCAGTAATATCTTCTAATATCCCATCAAAATAGATAACATCTCCGTTTTTATCTTTAACAATTTTAACGGTATCCTTTACAATAATTTCTTTATTATTTCTGGTCTTTAGGTGAATTATTTGTTTTGTTGTAGTCTTATTGGTTTGGGTTAAAATATCAATCTCTGCATTTCTTTCTCTTTTATCAAAAAAAAGATCATCAACAGATAATTTATGGATTTCGCCTAAGCTATATTCAAGCATTCGTGCTAAAGCAGCATTTGCATAAACAATTTTCCCATCAACAGACGTCCGATATATTCCGATTGGAAGATGATCAGTAAGTTGGGAAACCAGGTCTTTTTCCTGGTCTGCATAAGCTTTATTTAAGGTCTGATCGGACATAATATTGACCAAATTTATACGATTTTACGTATAAATCAAATAACTGTTTTATTGTTGATGTACTTATAACTCCATTTAATCAATAAACGTGCGCGTTTACTCAAACATTGATTAAGGAAATTTTAAAATAAAACGGGAACCTTTGTTTTCTTCAGATTTAACTTCAATACTTATTTTATGATAATCGCATATCTTCTTTGAAAGAGCTAAACCTAACCCATAACTGTCTTTTGTTTGGTTAGAGTTTTTAAAGCGTGAAAATATTTGAGGTATTTTTTCTTTTTTAATTCCAACTCCAGTATCTATGATCGAAACAGTATAAGTATTGTTCTCTATCGATGTTTCAACGCGGATAAAACCTTGTTCGGTATATCGAATAGCGTTATTT
>PKTC01000294.1 GCA_002869305.1 Marinilabiliales bacterium | reverse complement strand
TACCTTTAACAAAAATATACTTTTGGTAGGTTCAACTATTCAATCCATCAGCATTCATGGTAACATTTATCTCACTATCTGTACTACTAGCTAATGAACCACCAGCAGGATTAAAACTTAACCAATCAACTTCATCACCTATATAAATATCATCAATGTAAAATTCATTTGTTTCGTCGGAATAAATTCTTATTGCCGAAATATTGTCTCTGCCAATGTAATTATCTTCTACTGCCAATTCTCCATCTACATACCAGTCAAATGTATTATTGTTGAAATCAATATTTTTATATTCGATAAAATACCATTTCTCTTCAATAATTGGATATTCGATGTTATTTATATCATCATAAAAATATCTATTTCCATCTGACCAGAAGTCCAAATCAAATGCATCATTGCTATTGTTGTCTTCAAATGCTATTGCTCCACCTCCCCAGGCCTGAAGATTGGGTTTAATCCAAAAACTTATATAAGTTGGTTTGCGTTCACCGATATTCAATTTCGTACCATTATAATCATCTCCTTGTATATGCAAGGCATAATCGCCAATTACAGATTCATTATTTTGAGATTCCATGGTTATTAAATCATGATCAGTACTCCATCCATCAGTATTACCATCTTCAAAATCTTCTACAAATTGTCCGTATGTTGATATGGTATAGTTTAAGCTGCCATTGCCATTATTGGAAAGAATAAAAGATGCGGATTCGTTACCTGAACAAGCATTGATTGTTAATTCAAGTGTATCTTCACTAACTTCCATTAGCGGTGACTCAACAATTGTGGCAGAAAGATTCACAGTTTCATTACCTGCAGTGGTAAATACTCCAATTGTATCCGTAATTGTACCTAAGACGCTTGAATTTAATTGAATCTCAACAATAATAGAATTACCAGGATTCAAAGTTTGATTATCAGCAAAACTATATGTAAAAACTGATTCGGCATTTCTTAAACTATCAATTGTTAGAGTATTACAGCCTGAATTAGTAATCGTTAATTCTTGTTTGTAGGTAGCACCGGACTCAACGGATCCAAAGTCAATTTCTGTAGTAGATAAATCAATTTGTGCAGGAGTGTCATTTACAGTAACTTCTACAATAACAGAATCTTTGCAGTATTCCGGTATAAACTGAACCATTTCCTCTTCTGCTGTCCAAATAGAAGCATTCCTTCCTTCAACAGCATATCCAATTGTGCCATCAATGTTTTCAATACCCATGGTATGCACATCACCACCATATCCCATTTCAGTAGTATGAATCTCAATGATATTGGTTGTTTCGTGCAATTGTATTTGAGAAGTTACTCGTCCCGGGAAACCATAATGTGATAAGTTTACGACATCAATCACAAAAATTCTGTTGGGGGCAGTTCCAATAGTAAAATACTGAAAGCTGCCAACTTCTCTTGGATTAAGGTCGGACCATGCAAAGGCAATCAGGTTATTATAACTGTCATCAGTTGGAATATATCGCCCTTCGCAACATCCGGAACTTGTACTATTATTAAAAGTCATAAATCCATTGGATGATAAACGTACTTGTGTATATTCATTTCCGAAAAAATCAAAAGAAAAACCCAGGGGAAGAAATGCAGAAACCTGGTCATCACTCAATGTAACTGATTGACCAATATCTTCAATTGGGTCATATATTCCATCTGTATGAATTGTATAAAATTAGGTATCAAATACATATTTTATTTCGTGTGTACCTTCACCAGCTACTCCCGGAATAAAATCGAAATTTCCAGGTCCAGGATTCCACACTCCGGAACCAGTGAATGTTCCACCCATTGGGTAACCTTCTAAATGAACTATATTACCTGAAATGCAATATTCACTTTCAAGTCCATTAATCTGAACATTGCATTGTGAATAAAGCCCGACATGGTTAATTAATAAAAAAAAGAACCCCAATAGTAAGGGTCTCATAAAAATGTAAAATTTTGTCATTGTTATAGTATTTAGTTAAAAAAAAACTGCATAAAAAAAAATAAAACATTGTTTATATTTATTGACTATAGTTAAGAATTCTTAAAATATTCAAGCAGTGTATCATTAAAAAAATATTAAGAGTTAATAAAATACTCAACCACATTTTAATCCAAATGCCTAGTAAGCAAAATGTATAGAGATTCAAGACCAACAAGTCAATGCAATTTCATTTTCAGATAGAGCATGCAGGAAAACCAAGCAGGCAGAATAGTCTAAGAGTTTAAAGGATCTTAAAACATTTCAATTACAACTTGAGTTTAAGAATTATTTGATATATTTATTTTTCGAAACAAGTTAATACGATGAAAAGAAGAAGATATATATTTTTATTTCTTATAAGTTTCATTTTATACGCTAATACCCTCTTTCATGATTATGCACTGGATGATGCGCTCGTTATTATTGAAAACGAATACACTATAAGTGGATTTGAGGGCATTGATGATCTTTTCTCTGAGGAGTTTTTTAGTGGATTTTTCGATCAAAAAGATAAGAAACTGGTTGCAGGCGGTAGGTATCGGCCCTTATCCATGGTGTCATTTGCCATTGAATGGCAATTAGTTATGGGATCTCCATTTGATGGCATAGATAAAACTAAGCTACAGAGTAAAATGAATCAAAATGCTAATCCCAAGTTTATTTTACCATACCAACGCTTGCTAAAAGATTTATCGAAAACAATTCATATTGAAAACAGAAGAGATAGATTAAACCTACAGAAAAGTATTCTTGAGAGAGCGAAAATATTTTCGGCAAATGATGAAAATAAGATTCTTTCGAACCTTGAAGAAATGCATTCAAAAAGAAAGCTTTTACTATTTATTAGTCATCTTATCAATGTATTACTTTATTCTTTAACTGTAGTCATTCTATTTCAATTGCTTGAAATTTTATTATCAAAATTTAAAAGCGACAAATGGTATCTTTCGATTCCATTTATTGCAAGCTTATTTTTTTTGGCACATCCGATTCATTCAGAAGTGGTTGCTAACATTAAGGGGCGCGATGAGATAATGTCACTCTTAGGGGCATTGATTACTGCGTTAATTATTGTTAAGTATATTAAATCTTCGAAATTTTATCTACTTATTATAAGTTTTTTTGCATTTTTATTCGCCTTATTTTCAAAAGAGGTTGCCATCACATTTCTGGTCATAGTAACTTTAAGTATTTATTTTTTTGTTGCGGTTGATAAAAAAACAAAATACATTATTATTAGCATGCTTC
>PKTC01000199.1 GCA_002869305.1 Marinilabiliales bacterium | reverse complement strand
GGGGAGGTTGATTCGGAAGTGATGTATGATAATATCATGAATAAATTGAGATGGGGTGGAATGGAGGAAAATGATATTTATTTCGATGAAAATAATATTAGAATGTTTTCTAACCTTCGAAGTAGTTTTGGTCGTTTAGCTGAACAATTGATAAAGGAGAATAAAAAGGATTCAGCTTTGATGGTATTAGACCGTTGTATGCAATTGTTCCCTGATCATAAAATACCTTATAATAATACATTGATTTCTGTTATTTCTGCATATTATCATGCCGAAGCGAATGAAACAGCAAATGAATTAGTTCAAAAACTTCTTGATAAAGTGAGCATTGAACTGGATTACTATTTTAATCTGGATCCAAAATATACTTATGGGACAAAAGATCTGGGCAATGAGAAGCAACTTAATTTATATATCTTACAAGAGTTATATAAAATAACCACAGATAATAAACAAATAGAAAAAGCAAAGGACATTGAGCAAAGATTCATGTATTACATGCAACTGTATAACAGCTAAAATGAATGCTTAAAAAAGAACATGTAGCAGCTAAGATATTTAGAGACTTAACCTGGCATTTTGCAGGTAAGGAGGATGAACTGTTCTTAACTTTTGATGATGGCCCTACTCCAGAAATAACACCCTGGATTTTATCTGTTTTAAAAGAATATGATGCCAAGGCAACCTTTTTTTGTATTGGAGGCAAGGTAGAAAGGTTTCCCGAACTTTATAATCAAATTGTTGATGATGGTCATTCCATTGGCAATCATGGATATTTGCACATGAATGGTTGGCGAACAGGAACTGAAAAGTATGTTCGTAATGTTGAGCGGGCTGCATGTTTTATCAATTCAAACTTGTTTAGACCACCTTATGGAAGAATACGGCCAAAGCAAATTTCAATGTTAAAACAACATTTTAAAATTATTATGTGGGATGTTATTTCCAGAGATTATGATAACGATATCTCTGGGGAAGAATGTCTTGAAAATGTATTGGATTATACCGAATCGGGATCTATCATTGTTTTTCATGATAATCTAAAAGCAGAAAAAAATTTAAAATATACCTTACCAAAATTTTTGGAGCATTTCACAAAGCAGAACTATACTTTTAATTCAATTGAATCTGTGGATTTGGTTTAAGATTTATTTCTTAAATAAAAACTTATATACTAACAGAAAAGGTCGTAAAAAATAATAAAGAAAAAAGAAAGAATCATTCAACCTAATAATCTCCCAATCGGTTAAATGTGTTCTTAATCTGAATATTAGATTTAAATAATATTTGAAATTCCTTTTGAGTCGTAATCTGTAAAATACAAACTTTAATTTTCCCGCAATTCCTTTTTGACCAAGATCAGTCGTGCTTATAGAGTTTAGTGGTGTCTTGAGTAGGCCGGATTTAATGTTGCAATCAAAAATGCTTAATTCTTTAACATTATACATAAGGCCTGATAACTTACATGCCTGAATAAAACTTTTGTCAAGCTTTAGTTTTTTAGACAATTCATAAGCTGATTGCAGTTCTTCCTGGCTGCTTTTTAAAAGTAAAACAGAAAAATCCTTTAACCAAAACAATCTGTACCACTGGTGAATGCTTCCATGTGCTGCTTGAAAAACCAGGTTCTCAATTTTTGAGATATAAGGTAGCTCGTAAGTTGAGACCTTTAAGTTTTGTTTGTTTATAAGTATGTCATTTGTTTCTATTCCCAGAAAAGATTTTGGATTCGTCATATTCCAATGGAGTTCAACGTTTATTTTTTGAATAGAATGTACAAAATGATAGTGATGACTTATACTATAGTTTACTTTTTGCTGCTTTTTAGAAAAATTAATCTTTGGATAAATACAATTAAAGTTTAATTCTTCAATAATTTCTTTTGCCTTTTCTGCATCAGCCTTATTGACTAAAACATCAATGTCTTTGAAATTTCTGTATCCAATATCATTGTATAAATGTAGCGAAAGCAATGGCCCTTTAAATAAACAGTGTTCAATTTTATTTTCCTTAAACTGTTGATGTATCCGTATGGCGTGTATAGCAAAGTTAAGTGCTTTTTTAGAGTGTTCAAGTCTTACATCAATAAGTTTTTCATATACAGGAATTGGGATGTGTTCTGCTAGAAAAGTAGAATGTTTCAGTATGTGCGAGGTTAGTCGATGTTTAACTACCAGTTCCAAGAACTCACCCCAGTCAACGCTTGATAAATCAATCTGCAAAGAACTCTTTAATTCCTCCTGAGTTAAATAAATAATAAGCTTAAGCTCATCAGAAAATTTTTGGTCGATATAGTTTTTAAGTAGGTTCATTCAAATAAGCTTGGATTATTCTCAATAAATAGAATTAATTTCAGGTAATTATAAAATGCTCCGGGGTTTATGTATTTTTGATTCCCTGCTGATCTTCTACGAAATTTATGATACCAATGTTCGTATTTTTCCAAATCAATATATTGGTTTATAATTTTATTAGATTTTGCTTTCTGAATTATTTCATCAATTATGTTTGAATCATTCATTGTTCTCATAAAAACAGTTGGAATTGTTGCACCACTTTTATCATTTCTCCACTGGATTTTTTCGGGAACAATACCTTCAATTGTTCTTCTAATTATGTACCTTCCAATTCCATTTCTAGCTTTTAATCTTGTTGGAACGGACAAGTAATATTCAATTAGTCGGATATCCAATAATGGGTATCGATATTCAATTCCATATTTTCTTGCAATTAACGAACAATATTCTAAGCGTTGTGAAACATGAGGGTGGGTAATTCGTTCAATGTTTTTATCTTGTAATGACTCTTTATTCATTTTTCCGAAATACTCATAATACCTTTTTTTAATTTCTCTTTTGGTTTCAAAATTAATGTTTAGTGCCAGGCTTCTATATTTAGGCTTCCACCATGTACCTTTTAATTTAGCTAGACTCAAAGCCGGGAACTTATTTTTAATTTTGATCTTAAGATACTTTTTTAAAAAATATATTTGGTTTGGATATTGGTTTTTAAGGTCGCGTTTTAATTCTTTCCAGTGCCCATTATTAGCTAGTTCTTGCAAATACCCAGATGATTTAGAAGTAACTACTTCATCTCATCCAAAGCCAGAAAGCAAAATGTTAGTGCCTTCTTGCATTGCGGTTTGATACAATTGATCAGAAAAAAGTCCGAAATTTTGCTGGATTAAATTTTTAGACTCTTCAATATGATTTTGAATAACTTTTACTAATGACTCT
>PKTC01000537.1 GCA_002869305.1 Marinilabiliales bacterium | reverse complement strand
GGCTATTGATCTTACAAAAGAAAATATTGAATTGAATTTTGAAAATACAAGCAGGCATGAAGCTTCTGCTGTAGATGCTTTTGAGTTTTTAAATGATATTGATGATAAATACGACTTAATTATTCTTGATCCACCTGCTTTCGCTAAACATCATAATGTTCTGCATAATGCTTTACAGGGTTATAAAAGGTTAAATGCAAAGGCTATTGAGAAAATAAAACCTGGTGGTTTACTTTTTACATTTTCTTGCTCACAAGTTGTTAGTAAAGAAAATTTCAGAAAAACCATATTTGCTGATTCTGCTAACACGGGTAGGAATGTAAGAATTCTGCATCAGTTAACTCAACCGATTGATCATCCTGTTAATATTTATCATCCTGAAAGTGAATATTTAAAAGGTTTGGTTGTATATGTTGAATAGATTGTATTATTTTTATAACTCTTTAATGCTATTATGATGAAACGTTTAATATTTATATCTGTATTTTTAATAATGGCAGCGACATTAAGTGCTCAATATATTTTTCCATTACATGAGTATAATGCAGAATTAAAGGACATAAGGCTAACGAATTTTGATATTCACGATACAGTTCTTTACTTGCCACTAGGAGAACAGGGATTACGTATTTTAAATATTAAAGATTTAGATAATATCTACGAATTATCGGAGTATATAGAATACGAAAAAAGATCCAAAAAAAGTAAAATATATGGTTTTTCTCATCAGGTGAAAGTAATAGATAACCTGGCTTACATATCTTATGGCCCATTAGGTTTAAAGATTCTGGATGTTTCTGACCCAACCATGCCTTTCGTTATAGGTCATTATTATAGATACGAAGATGTATCCTGTGCCGAAATCTATGAAAATTTTGCTCTTTTAGGTTATGTTGATATGGGATTAGAAATTGTAGATTTGAGTAATCTCAACGATATTAAAATGATTTCGCGCAATAATGTTCGGGGCTTTACAGTAAAGAATATTCAAATAATACCTCCATTTGTTATTATTTCAGGTGGTGAAAGAGGACTTCGGATATTTAAATTTGGAGAAACTTTCACGGCATTTAAACAAGTGGAGTTTCCAAAAGAACACCTAACAGATAGTGATGCAAATAAGATTTTGGTTCGGGGTACAACAGGATATCTGGCAAATGATATTAAAGGATTATCAGTTTTAAATATGGGATTACCTCTATATCCACTCCAAGTTAATAATATTAAAACTAAGGGGAAGGCAACCGAATTGATTATTGATAGAAATTATTTATATGTTGCCAGTGGAAAATACATAGAAATTTTTGATATCAAAGAACCTGAAAAACCTGCAAAAATATTTGAACATGAGGATAAAGACAAAGAGTTTGTTAGCTTAAAAATCCATCACAATCAGTTGTTTGCACTTTATGCCAGTGGTAACAAAGAATACGGCTTTGTTATTTTTCAGGTTGAATAGTTCTATTTAATCTTCAAGATTCCAGGTAAGTAAATCCTGAGTGTCTTTCACAATCTTATTATTATCCAATAACCACTGAATTACTTTGAGTGTTTTTTCTTTGCTTTTGTTCGTTGTGCTTACTAATTCTTCAACTGAAATAAGATTGTATTGAAGTTTTTCTTTAATTTTATCTAAAATCAAATCAAATTCATATTTACTTAAATCCAGCTCATTTCGTCGTGTGCAAACATCGCATTGTCCGCATCTTTCAGGATTTTTATCTCCAAAATAACTTAATAGTATCTGACTTCTACATTTGTTATTTGAAGATGCGTAGTGCAGCATGGCATTGATGCGTTCAATATATCGATTCTTCCTAAAGTCATAACTTTCTTTAGTTATATAAAGCGACTTATCATCCAGCCTTTCTTCAGTAAATACAATAAACGGATTTTTCTTTTTGGGTATATAATTTAAAATTCCCAACGAATTTAAATTGTTCAAGTATTTATAAACAATTCCAACATCAACATTGGCTTTTTTAGCAATAGATATTTCGTCAATGTTAACGTAATCTGAAAATAATCCGGTATACGCTCTTAAGACCAATTTAATAAAACCATCGAATTTGGCATTGGCAATCTGGAATTTGTATAAATCATCTCTACCAACTAAAAAATGTAATTTCGATTGACTGTATAACTCATCGGTTAATTCCAAATAGCCTTCACGCTGAAGAACTTTTATACTGCTATGTATTGTCATCACATTAAAATTGTAATTTTTTGCAAATTCGGAAATTACAAAATCATAAGACATGTGTTTTCCTCCTCCATAAGGAATCTGAAGATAATTTCCTAAGGCTTGGTATACCGCTTTAATTTCCTTTTTTTCTGGGAAACTTCGAAGAATTCTTTGTTCTGCTTTTACTTTATCAGAGTTGTTATAAAGCAATACAGCTACTGCTCTTTTTTCATCCCGACCTCCTCTTCCTGCTTCCTGGAAATAAGATTCGATGCTGTCAGGTAATTCAATATGTATTACAAAACGAACATCTGCCTTATCAATTCCCATCCCAAAAGCATTAGTTGCAACCATAACTCTTGTCTTTCCAACTTTCCATTCATTTTGCTTTTGGTTTCTTATTTCATGTTCGAGCCCGGCATGATAATAATCTGCTGAAATTTTATTTTTTTGAAGAAATAGTGCTGTATCTCTAGTCGCCTTTCTGTTTCGAACATATATTATTCCACTTCCTGTAACTTTATGAATAGTCTCTACGAGGTAGCTCATTTTATCGTCGAGTTCTCGCACGAGGTATATAAGATTTTTCCGCTCAAAACTTTTTTGAAAAACATTTTTTTCTTCAAATTTGAGTTTTTCTTGTATGTCATCAACAACTTTTGGTATAGCTGTTGCGGTTAATGCTAAGAAAGGAACATTGGGAATCAACTCACGTAAATTAGCGATTTTTAAATAGGATGGACGGAAATCATAGCCCCATTCAGATATACAATGTGCTTCATCAATCGCTATTAAGCATACTTTCATATGTTTTACTCTCAGCTTAAAAATCTCAGTAGTAATTCTCTCAGGCGAAATGTATAAGAACTTAACATCACCGTAAATGCAATTATCTAGTGCAACTTCGATTTCGTTTTTGGTCATACCAGAATATATAGCAATAGCTTTAATGTTTCTTTTTTCAAGATTTTCGACCTGATCTTTCATGAGTGCAATTAAAGGCGTAATAACAACGCAAATACCATCTTTTGCCAGGGCAGGTACTTGAAAAG
>PKTC01000013.1 GCA_002869305.1 Marinilabiliales bacterium | reverse complement strand
TTATAAATTCTCAAACAAACACGAAATGAACATAGTTAAAGAGAACACAAGTGATTTAACAGCGGTACTTAAGGTTAACATTTCTGAGAAGGATTATACAGAAAAAGTAGAAAATGTTCTTAAAGATTATCGCAAGAAAGCTCGAATAGACGGATTTCGCCCTGGAAAAGTTCCAACTGGATTAATCAAAAAAATGTATGGAAAAGGAATTCTTGTTGAGGAAGTAAATAAACTTATCTCTGAATCGCTTACCAATTATATTCGCGACGAAAAGCTAAATAGTTTGGGAGAACCATTACCAACCGAAAATCAAAAAACAGCTGATTTTGATACTGAAACTGAATTTGAATTTTCATTTGATGTTGCTTTAGCTCCTGAAGTTGAAGTAAAGATTTCTAAAAAAGATAAAGTACCTTATTATGAAATAAAGGTTGATAAAAAATTATTAGAAACTCATACCGACAACTATGCCCGAAGATTTGGCGAATTTAAAGATGTTGAAGAAACTACAGACAACGAAATGCTAACGGGTAATTTCGTGCAGTTAAATGCTGAAGGTAATGTGCTTGAAAATGGAATTAAAGCTGAAGAGGTAAAGATTACCATTGAATATATTAAAGACGAAGAAATTAAGAAATCTTTAGCTGGTCAAAAAGTTGGTGATGTAGTTAAATTGGATGTTCGTAAAGCCTATCCTAGCGATTCTGAAATTGCATCTATGTTGCGTATCGATAAGGAGGTAGCAAAAAATGTAACTGGCGATTTTCAATTTGAGATAGCAAAAGTTCAACGATTTGACAAAGCAGAGATTAACCAGGAATTATATGACAAAGCTTTTGGTAAGGATATTGTTAAATCTGATGCAGAATTTAAGGCCAAAGTTACTGAAGAAATAAAGTCTAATTTTGTTCGAGAAACCGATTATAGATTTTTAATAGATGCCAAAGAAAAATTTGTTCAAAAAATAAACCCTGAATTACCAACTGAATTCTTGAAAAGATGGTTAACAGTTGCTAACGAAGGAAAATTTACTGCAGAGCAAATCGAAGAAGAATTTCCAAAATTCGAAGATGATTTGAAATGGCAATTAATAAAAGATCAAATCATTAGAGATAATGAAATTAAGGTTGAAGAAAAAGATGTACTTGAAGCAGCGAAAGAAGTTACAGCGGCTCAGTTTGCACAATACGGTTTGGCAAATCTTCCTGATGAGCAATTAGAACAATACGCACAGGAAATTCTTAAAAAAGACAACGAACGTAGAAATCTTTACGAAAAGAAATTTGAAGATAAAGTTGTTGATTTCATAAAAGATTCTGTTAAATTGGATACAAAAGAAATCACCGTAGAAGAATTTCAGAAGCTTTGGGAAACAGAGGAGAAGAAAGATAAAAAGAAAAGTAAGTAATTTACACTATACCTTAAACAAATAAAATCAGGTCGCATTATTTATTGAATAATGCGACTTTTTTATTTTGAATAAAAACAATTTCATTCAATTTGACTAACTTTAACAACTATTAATTAAAATTAGATAAAAACTATGATTCCAAAAGACGAATTTAAAAAATATGCTACCAAGCATCATGGAATAAGCAGCATGTCGTTGGAAAAATATGCTTCAGTATATAACAACTACATATCTCCAACAATTATTGAAGAACGTCAGTTAAACATTGCACAAATGGATGTTTTCTCTCGACTTATGATGGATCGAATCCTGTTTTTAGGTGTTCCAATTGACGATTATGTTGCTAATATAATTCAAGCTCAATTGTTATTCCTAGAATCTACTGATCCTTCGAAGGATATTCAAATATACATGAACACTCCCGGAGGAGGAGTTCACGCCGGGTTAGGAATATATGACACGATGCAATATATCAACCCTGACATTGCGACCATTTGCACAGGTATGGCTGCATCCATGGGAGCTGTTTTATTAGCTGCTGGAACACCAGGAAAAAGGTCTGCTTTAACTCATTCGAGAATAATGATACACCAACCTATGGGTGGAGCTCAGGGACAGGCTGCAGATATTGAGATTACTGCTCGTGAAATTCAAAAATTAAAGAAAGAGTTATATGATATCCTAGCAAAACATTCCGGCAATACTTTCAAGAAAATTGAAAAAGATTCGGATCGCGATTACTGGATGACATCTGAAGAAGCTAAAAAGTATGGAATGATTGATGAAGTGCTTGTAAGAAATGGGAATAAAAAGTAAGCTAATCTTTACATAAATTTAAACCGCGTTAATCAAAATGCGGTTTTTTTATTCTAATATATACCTTAACTTTGTTGCGTTAATTAATCAGTTATTACAATGGATAAGTGTTCGTTTTGTGGGAGAGATAAGAAAGATACCAATCTTTTAATTGCAGGATTATCAGGACATATTTGTGATCGTTGCATTGAGCAGGCACACGATATTGTTCTGGACGAGCTACAAAAAAAAGGCGATTTTGATGTAAATCAGATTGAATTACTTAAACCGGTCGAAATAAAAGACTTTCTTGATCAATATGTGATAGGACAAGAAGAGGCTAAAAGATATCTTTCAGTAGCCGTTTATAATCATTATAAGCGGTTGTTGCAGACCAATAAAAAGGACGATGAAGAAATTGAGATAGAAAAATCTAATATTGTTCTTGTTGGCGAAACCGGAACTGGTAAAACATTACTGGCCAGAACTATAGCGAAGATGCTCCATGTTCCTTTTACCATAGTTGACGCAACAGTTCTTACTGAAGCAGGATATGTTGGTGAAGATATCGAAAGTATCTTAACACGCCTTTTACAGGTTGCCGATTATAACGTAGAGGCTGCTGAAAAAGGAATCGTTTTTATTGATGAGATTGATAAAATAGCTCGTAAGGGAGACAATCCATCCATCACAAGAGATGTTTCGGGCGAAGGAGTTCAACAAGGTTTATTAAAGTTATTAGAAGGTTCTATTATCAATGTTCCTCCGCAAGGTGGAAGGAAACATCCCGACCAGAAAATGATTGCAGTAAATACAAAAAATATTTTATTCATTTGCGGAGGTGCTTTCGATGGAATAGAACGTAAAATAGGACAAAGATTAAATACTCAAGTTGTTGGCTACTCTGCTAGCAGAGAAAAAGATCAGGTCGACAGAAACAATTTATTGCAGTATATAGCTCCCCAGGACTTAAAATCTTTTGGATTAATTCCTGAAATTATCGGACGTTTACCTGTTTTAACATATTTAAATCCATTGCATCCAGAAGCC
>PKTC01000370.1 GCA_002869305.1 Marinilabiliales bacterium | reverse complement strand
TACCAAAAGAATTAATAATTTTTGCATAATAATGATAAAGATATGGGTTGGTTTGCACCAACCCATATAAAATTAACTTAACTTAAATGTAATGGGAAATGTAAATTGAACAGCTACAGCTTTATTATCCTTTATAGCAGGAGTCCATTTTGGTGATGATTTTACTACTCTCAGTGCTTCCTGATCCAAATATTCATCAACTCCTCGAAGAACTTTGATATCTTTTACTTCACCATCTGACCCAACAGTAAATTTCACAAACACTTTACCTTCAGCACCTTTTTCCTGAGCTGCTTTAGGATACTTTACATTTTTTTGAATAAAGTATCTAAACTCATCAGGGTCATTTCCTTCAAACTTTGGCATTATATCCGCATCTGTAAAAACTTCTTCTTCTGATTTTAAATCATCAATAATAACTAATCCTGTTTTATCTTTTGTTTCTTTCAAATCATCAGTCTCTGACTTTTGCTTTTCACAATTTGTAAAAAACAAAACGAATGCTGTGATAAATGGTATTGCCAAAGCAATCTTAATTTTTGAAATATTTTTTGATTTCATCATGGTTAACATTTTTAATCGGTTTTTAGATAATGAATAACTAAACCTACTGGTCAACCCAATAAATCGATTTCCTGTTACTTGATTAAGCAACAATTTCTGGTAATCTATTTGATCGAAGCCATTTTCCACGACAGCCTGATCAGCTAGATATTCATGAACTTCTCTGATCGATTTTCGGTACCAATAGATGAAAGGGTTAAACCAAAACAGAATAACAAGTACCTCAATAAGGATCAGGTCAATAGAATGTAACTGAAAAGCATGCATCTTTTCATGAGCAATAATTTGCTTGATATCTTCAGATGAATACTTATCAGGATTTATAATAATCCACTTAAAAAGTGAGAATGGGAAAATAGATTCGGAAGTTTCTACTATTTTATATTTGCCTAAAGCTTTAGATTGGTTCTTTAATATTAGAATAATAATCCTTCCCAAACCAAATAAAAAAAACGCTATCGAGATAAATACTCCTGTTATATAAACCAGGGATAAATAGTCACTAAAAGAATTCCATGTAAACTTCCCTTTATCCGCATATACAATTACGGCATTTAAATTATAGTAACTCTGCCTAAAGCCAGATAGTTTATGAATTAAATCACTATTGCTTTCAAAACCAGTGAAAAAATTAACCTTGAGATTTAAAAACGGTATAGTAACAGCAAAAAGCAATGTTGTAATTAAGTAAAGCCTATTCATTTTAAAGAATGTTTCTTTTTTGAGAACTAACTCATAAAACAAATAGAGAAATGCCAACATTACCGATGACTCTATGAAATTAATAAAACTAAGATTCATCATAAATTTCTGCTTTTACGTTTTTCAATCTCATCCTCCACAATCTTTTTCATTTCTTCTAAATCAGCTACCGACACATCTTCTTCGCGTGCAAAAAATGAAGCAAACTTTTTATACGAATTGTTAAAATGCTTACTTAAAACATCTTTAAACCTTCCCTTTCGATAATCTGCCGGAGAAACTAATGGATAATACTGGTGCGTTTTGCCATATGCATGATATCCAACCATTCCTTTCTTTTCCAAAATTCTTACAATTGTTGAAACCGTATTATAAGCCGGACGTGGCTCCGGAAACTGATCGAGAATATCTTTTACAAAAGCTTTGTCAAGCTTCCAAAGATACTCCATAACCTGTTCTTCTGCTTTGGTTAATTCTTTCATAGTACAAACATAAACTAAATGTTTTAGTTTTCAAACTAAAGATCTTAGTTTAACTTTTTTTAACATATCCGATTTTGTTAATTAGCTGATTTAATGGCTCTTTTAAAATTTAAAAAGAAAAACAACCTTGTTTTGATTAATAAATAAGTTTAGATATATTGCAATAAAATTAAAATACGCATTATGAAAAGGATTTTTATATTAATTGTTTCTATTTTGTCTTATTCTTTTTTATTTGCGCAAACAGGAATGAACCAAATTATATTTGACGAAATGGCTGAAGAAGAAATAATTTTGGGATATTGCAATCGCGAGGGTCTTACTTCAGATCCTTTTAGCCTATGGTTCCAGCCAGAATACGAAACTTACATCCCGGATATGGAAATTCTTAACCAAATAGATCCTGAAATCTTAACGAATGTAACCATAAAAGTAGTATTAGGAACCTGGTGTAGTGATAGCCAACGGGAAATTCCTCGTTTCGTTAAGATTATAGATTATCTAGAGTTTAGTAATTACAGTTTTATTGCTGTTAATCGCTTAAAATTAGCAGAAGAAACAGAGGTTGATGAACTGGAAGTTGACCTTGTTCCAACTTTTATTTTTTATCTGAATAATGAAGAAATTGGGCGTAGTATTGAAACACCAGAAGACAGTATAGAAAAAGATATACTTAATATTATATCGTTTAATTAGTATGCAGCAAAAATTGGAAAAAACACGTCATTTTAATAAATTAGATACCAAAATCTTATAAACTCAAAATTATGGAAGAAATTAAATCATCAAATGCAGGACAAGGATTGGGGATTGCCGGTCTTGTATTAGGAATTATTGCGCTAATTGTTTCTTTTATACCTTGCCTTGGCATGTGGGCACTAATTCCAGGTATTATAGCTATTGTATTTAGTGCGATAGCTTTCTCTCAAGCGAATAAAGCAAATACATCAAAAGGATTGGTGATTGCAGCGCTGGTAATTTCAATTGTAGGAACTTTAATTGCTGGATGGCAGTTCTATATGCTAAGAAATGCATCAACTCAAATTGAAAAATTTGGAAAAGAGTTCCAGAAAGCTTTAGAGGAAGAACTTGACGATGAAGATATGAAAGATTTGGAAGAAGCTATGGAAGAGTTAGAAGGTGAAATAGAAGACATAACAGAAGAGTCTGTTAAAGAAGCAGCAAAAGCTGCAAGTGAGGCTCTTAAAGAATTCTCTGAAGAAGTAGAGGAAGCTGCAGAAGAACTTGACGATGAAAATGAAAGATAACTTAGATTCATTTTTGAGTGAACCTTATCATATTATTAATTCAATTTTTGCCGGGATAATAATGCTAATATTTATTTATTCCGGCATTTTTTCTGCCGAAAAAAACAACCATCCAATTAAATCATCCTGCGCAGAAATTCAAGGTCATCCCTGTAAAAGTGAAGGTTTATCACGAAGTTTTTCAGAAATTGTTCGTTTGCGATTCGATACTGCAAAATTTTACAATGAAAACGGTATACGGGT
>PKTC01000455.1 GCA_002869305.1 Marinilabiliales bacterium | reverse complement strand
TTTATTTCGGTAAGGATCGCATTTACGCTTTCTATTTACAAGCAGTTTTCAATCATTCATTTAATCAATCAATTTCAACAGGTTTGTCTGTTAAATACATTCATAGCAAATATGTATTACCATATCAGAGCATCAAAGGAAACTTGAATACTTTTGCAATTGATTTTGGATTTAACTTCGACGATCAATATAACTTATCAGAAACTTCACTCTTAAATACTAGCTTAGGATTGGCAATAAGTAATTTCGGACCAAAGGTTAATTATAATGACTACGATGAAGCTTTTTTACCTACAAAACTATTGCTGGGTTTATTTATTAATCCTGATTTATACATAAATGAAAATTTAAGATTTAATATAGAACTGGGTTATCAGGCAGAAAAATTTTTAGTACCAACAGAGCCGCTTTACGACTTTGAGGGCAATATAATCAGTGGTTACAATTCTGATGTTACAGCTTTTACAGCAATTTATCAATCATTTTACGATGCACCAGGTGGTTTCGAAGAAGAAATCGATGAGATTATGCACAAATTTGGTAGTGAATTTAGATTGGAAATAGGATCGAAATCTTATATAGCATTAAGGCATGGAAGGATCATAGAACATGAATCAAAAGGAAACAGAAAGTATCAAACTTTTGGCTTGGGTGGAGGTTATAAAAGATTAATGTTGGATTTCAAAATTGTAGGATATTCTGCATTTGAAGAACTAAATGTAATATGGAGTTTGTCTGCTGGTTATAAATTTAATTTTGATTTTTAATTTTTCTCTAATTTTACCCATACAATAAATGGCATTGGGATAATCTCATTAGCATTGAATCCGGCTCTTTGAAGGTTTTCTTCTGTTACAAAACCATGCTTTTCAGTAGAGAAACCAATAACTTGATAGCCTTTCGTTTTTAAGAATTCGTTTAATGGCATATAAATATCATTCTCAAGCATTACTTTTTTGATGATATCATAATCCAACTTTTTACCATTTTTATTTACATGGTTTTGCCAATCTTTGGATTTAAGAAATGCTGATATATGATTCTTTAAAACATCTGTGAATTGTATAGGATAAGCAATGTTAAATGATTCCAAATTATACTGAATGCTATCATCTGCAATATCCCATAATTTTTGAATGACTATTATTTCATCTTCTAAATATTTCTCATCTTGATTTTGGGTAAAGTCTGAAATAGTATATTTCACAGAGCTGTAAATAGTTGAATCATTATCTTTCCAAAATGATAGAATTCTATATACACTATCTTGTTTAATACTTAAGGAGTAATCAGCATTTGTTTTGCTAATCTGGATTTGCGATTTTACCGATACAGATAAAATAGAACTTAGTATAAATAGAATTACCTTATATTTCATTTAAAGTACTTTTAACTCTTTTAGAATTTTAAATGCATACCTGGCTGAAGGAAATAAAACTGAACCACCACCAATTATTGAGATTTTAATTGTTTCAACTATTTCTTCTTTTGTTGCACCCTCATTTAAGCATCCTTGAATGTGATAAAGAATACATTCTTCGCATTTTGAAATAATTGAAATACTTAAACCCATCAATTCTTTATATTTTTTAGGAATAATATTTTCTGCGTAGGTTTTATTATCCAATAGATTAAATTCATTAAAAAATGAATCTTCGTTAAACATTAATTGGTTTAATTCTTGTCGTTCTTCATTTTTACTTTCAAGCATACTAATAAAACTTTGAATTAATAATTAACGTGCCATTTCTTTCACTTCAGGCATTTTGTCTAACGACGACTTTATCATTAACAATCGTTGATTAATATTAAGCAGTCTAACATCGATCTTAATTGGCTTAAGTATTTCGAGTTCTTCATCTTTTAAATTTGAAAGCTCTCTTAGCAAATCAATTTTAACAACCGTAAATGAGATAGCTTGCAGTACATTCTCATATATAAATTTACCTTTGACTAAACGTTCCTGGCCATCTTCCAATTTCATTAACTTTCTTTCGCGATTTTTAACCTGCCCTTGTTTGCGCAGTTTCTCATACAGACCTGCATTTTTTGTATCGTCTTCCTTATAAAAAATGGCTTCCGAAACATTGGTGCATAATAATTTAATAAGGGATTTTATGTTTGGATCATTTGGTTTTAAAGTTTTGTATGCTTTAAAGTCGATTACGTTCAGAATTTCTAGATTACCTAATACTTCAAGATAAAGAAGTCTTAAAAAAGTAGTAGTATCCTTCTTAATTTGTTTGTATTTATCAATCTTATCAATAAGTTTATCAATAAGATTTAATGAGTTTTCGGCTATTTCTAAACCAGTATTTATAGGATCGGTCATGATTTCTTTTTTATAAAGTATTTTTTACTAAAAATCCACAAGCCAAGTAAAAACAGTAACCATCCAATTCTAAAATGCTTTCCCTGGAATGTTCCATTTATATCTTCAAGTATACTTGTAAATTCAAAAAAGCTAACTAGAATGGCAATAAAAGTAAATATGAGTGCAGATTTAAATATATCTGGAGATTTTATCTTGTTTGTATTGATAATGCCAAAAATGACAAAAGCAATGTATCCTATAATGGTAGAGGTTAAGAACAGTTGTGGTGAAGCTTTTCCTGCATAATCAGCAATGGGAAGTAGTTTTACAGTAATATGATGAAACTCAAATCCGTTATTCAAATTAAAAACTATTCTGAATAGCTGAGAAAATAATAATCCAAGAATAAGTAAGGTAAAGGATAGCTTTTTCATTCATGTTTAATTTGAATCGAAAATACTAAATTTTATTGAATATAAAGAAAAGAGCCAACCTGTTCTAAAACTGATTAGCTCTTTTCATGAATCTAAATAAATCTATACAAATTTTTCTCTTTTTTGCAAATTCATCAATGCCCAAAGCAATGAGACTGTTGAACCAATGATTAGCATTAATCGGTTTTGACTCAGTACATTTTTCCATACACTTAAGCTCATATCACTAGGAACATCAAACGGATTTAGAAAGATATTCCATTTACTATGACTAAGAGGATCGTGTAAAATCCAGAATACTAAACCGATAATAATCATTATAACGGCTGCTCCGCTTGCATTTTTTACAAGAGTTGCAAAAAGGAATGATAAACATGATAAAAATAATAATGGGAACATGACTTAGTAAACCATTCTCAGAACAGGGATTCTTAAAATTGCGAATACCGTAAACCACGACATAGCAAATAATATCACAACTGCCAAAATCATACTTATGACAAATCGAATTAAATAA
>PKTC01000117.1 GCA_002869305.1 Marinilabiliales bacterium | reverse complement strand
GAATGATGCCAAGCTAAGAAAAGAACTTTTACAAGCAGATTTAATTTTACCTTCGCTGGACGCTGCAACCGAGGATGCATTTAAGAAAATTGATAGACCCAATAAGAATTTAAGAATTAATGATTACATACAAGGTTTAATTGATTTTAGGCAAGAATTTAATGGTAAAATATGGCTTGAAATAATGATTTTACCGGGGTTTAATGATGATATGGAAAATCTTTTAAAACTAAAAGACGCAATTGTACGAATAAGTACTCAAAAAATTCAGTTAAACACTTTGGACAGACCAGGTGCCATTGAAAATATACGAGCAGCAAGTCGATTAGAATTAGAAAACATTATTAATCTATGGAATATTGCGAATGTAGAAATAATTGCTTCTGCTGCCAAAAGAAAAGAAAATAAATCATTTAGAAAAGATACGGAGAACGCGATCATGGAAACAATTTCGAGAAGACCATGCACTCTGGAGGATCTTGAAAAAATGCTTGGATTACATATTAACGAAATAAACAAATACCTGGATGTATTAGATCAAGATGGTAAGATTGAAACATTCAGACAAGAAAGAGGGATATTTTATAAATTAAAACAATAATTTCACAAATATATTTCCAATATTTGTGACTTCTCTAATTTATTTTGCATGGACAATACTGTATATACCATATCTGCCAGGGGGAAAAAACTTAATCAACCTGTCGAAAAATACTTTAAAACTTATTTCCCAAACATACCTCTAAGCAAAATAGATAGCTTATTTGGTTTTATTGAAAAAACTACATTGTATAGCGGACGACCCTTTTTAAATCCTCAGATATCTCAAAAAGATTACGAGTTCTTGCAAAAAAATAATATTGGTTTGCGCATTCCATTTACGAACCATTATATTTCTGAAAAGGAATATAAAAAATACAAACCTCTTCTCGAAAAATACCATAAAAAAGGAAACTCGCTCATTATTACGAATGATGAATTTGTTTCATGGGTAAGAAAGGATTTTCCATTGTATAAAATTGAAGCAAGTATTTTAAAAGAAATTGATTCAGTAGAGAAAATTAATAAAGCACTTGAAATTTACGATACAATTGTACTGCCCATGAACGTAAATAATAACCTTACATTACTCGAGAGTATTAAACAAAAAGATCGAATAACATTGTTTGGCAATGCTGGTTGTGCTTTAACTTGTCCCAATAGAATATGCTACGATTACATTTCGAGAAAAAATAAGGTATTGGGAAAATCTAACTTAATTATGCGGAGTATATATTATTACTATTATTTCATTATAAGAAGGAAATGGTGTATGCATAAAATTAAACCTCGTAAACTTCATGGAATTAAGGATTTTGATATTGATAAATATTATCAGATGTGTTTCCGCAGATTTAAAATGTTACGAGAACATTCAGGTAGGAAAACAGGATATTAAAAAAGAGTGCTTTGTTAAGCACTCTTTTAGGTTTAAATAAAAATCTGAATTCTCCAGTTTCTTATTTTCTATTTAAAAAAGCATAAAAGGGTCTTGTTATAAATTCGTATCCTTAACTTTTGCTAATAATGCTGATTCTGATTTTGCTTTTTTAATCAAGTCTTCAACTACAGCACTCTCTATAAATCTTATATTCTTTTCACAACGTGAAAGCGCTTCAAAACCATAAATCATATAATCCGTTGTAAACTCACGTTCTATCCATGAATATTTTTCTCCATCAATTACAACATCATCCATTACAAATATTTCATTGATTGAACTTTTTAGTTCATTATTTAAGTTCAAAGAATCAATATATTTCAACAACGATTTAATATCTTGTTTTAACTGAGGAATAGCTGCTCCATCTTTCCAAATCAGAATGTATTGAGTCGTATTTCTTGAATCATAATTATTTATGACGGAGGAATTAAAGGAAATTTTTCCAAAGTAAGGATTCAAACTTACATTATCAGTTGCAATCAATAAATCTTTTTTCGCCTTATAAATTAAAGAACAAATATCATCACTTTTTGCAATAACTGAATTAATTTGCTCTTCTGTTTTATTATTAGATTTGTTTGAATGAATTATATCCAAGACTTGTTCCTGGTAGAAATCAATCATATTTTCATTACTTTTAGTTAAAAACAAACCGTGATCTAGTATTTCCTTACTTACGTTTACATTTAATAACCCACTATAAACTGCTATAAAAATTAATCCTAAAATTATAGCAGTAAAATTCGCCGAAGGTTGATTCTTATCCTTTATTGAATGGTAAATGTAAACAGGCAAAAAAAGTATAAATGGAATTGGAATACCAACTAATAAAAGCATTCCTGCTCCAGGCCAATGTTGTATTTTAAATAAAGCACCAAGAAACATAATAAACAGACTTAAAAAAGTAGCTATATAAAGCCATTTTTTGTTCTTATTCTTTTGGTCTTTATAATGATATACCAAAGCAACAGGTAAAAACCAAAAGCTTAAGGTTAGCAAAGATAAGGTCAAAGCAACACCAGCTCCAGGCCAGTGATTGAGTTTAAATATACAGCCAATCAGTAATAAATTAGCTGCAACTATTCCTGATATATATATTGTTTTCTTCATTGTATCATTAGTTTTAATTAATCTGAAATATTTACAAGTGTACTATTAAGATTCAAAACTTGAGAACTGTTATGATTTAATACTAGATTTTCAGCTATTCTTATATCACGTTCAATATTCGTTAACTGAACTAATGTTAAATACAGAATATTTTGTTTAAATAATCTATTTTCCCAGGTTTTATAAAATCCATACTCTGGGATATCTTCAATAAATAAAAGATAATCCAATTTCTCTTTAATATCTGGATCTTGTTTAAAGCCATTTAATAAATACATTTTAAAATCTAATAGCCCCTTCTTTAATTCACTTGCCTTACCTTCAATAAATAACTTCTGATCAACAATCGCCCAATTTGTCTTGTTAGGTATAAAATCAATATTTTTTAAATACTTTTCCAATTCCGATTCATTAATATTATCAGAACTTACCATTAAATCTCTTTTAATCATCTGAATAACAGCAGTTAAACTATCTGCTTTTTGATGAATTAAATAAGGAGACAATGTTGATTCTGATTTAGCAATTCCCTCATTACTAATTATATCAAGACTCAACTTATTATAATATTCTATTTCAACCTGTGTATAGTTATTTGTATTGGATACGCCCTTAAATATTACTTTTGAAAAATTCAAATTAATCAATATTCCAAAAAGTAAAAAAAAAGTAGTGATT
>PKTC01000459.1 GCA_002869305.1 Marinilabiliales bacterium | reverse complement strand
TTATCACAGAGACTATGGAAGTGCTTGGAATAAATGATATTGAAATGAAAGCTTTACTTATTAGTTCAATCAATTTACCTGATCAAATAAAGGTTGCAATTGAAAATAAATTAAAAAAAGAACAAGAAGCATTAGAATATCAATATAAATTGGAAACTGAGAAATCGGAAGCTGAACGAAAAAGAATTGGAGCTGAGGGTGAAGCTAGGGCTAATAAAATCATAAACAGTAGTTTAACGCCCGCTTTACTAAAAATGCGTGGAATAGAGGCTACTATTAAGTTAGCTGAATCTCCGAATTCTAAGGTTATTGTAATTGGAAGTGGAAAAGATGGTTTACCTTTAATTTTAGGTGGAAATAACTAGAAATTATAATTAAAGCAAGTTGAAAAGGGGACTTTGTGTCCCCTTTTTTTATAAATCTTTTTGAAAAATTCTATACCGTTTATATACTTCCCCTCCCAATTTTTCAACTTCAGCGCGCATTTTTGTATTTGTTTCCATTACCACATGACTATCAATAAATTCAAGTCCTCGCTTATTGATAGAATGAAGCATCGCTTTTGCCATCATGGTGTCTAACCCAATATTTCTGAGATCATTTTTAACTGCTCCCAATAACAAATCTAATTGATTGGATTTCTTCATAGATCGAAGAATATGAATAAACCCAAAAGGTAACAGTCTTCCTTTCGCTTTTCTAATTCCATTGCTGATATTAGGCATACCTATTACATAAGCTACAACCTTTGAGCTTGAATCAACAATGACTTTGATAAACTCAGGGTCTAAGATAGGTAAATACCTTTTCGCAAAATCATCCATTTCTTCTTCACTAAAAGGAACATACCCGAATATTTCAGTATAGGTATCATTTGTAAGGCCAAGTACCGGTCGAATATATGGTTTAAGTTGCTTGCGTTTGGTAAATTCCATTAGCTTAAATCCATTCTTTTCAGGACGTTGTGCAATTCGCTCATAAATGGGAGGGATCTGTTTTGGAGTTTCAATTTTATACTGTACAAAATCCATTTTTTTTGTAAATCCTTCTTTTACAATCATCTCAGCCATATATGGTAAACTGCAATTGGTAATCATCACGGTTGGCTGATCAAAACCTTCCACAAGAAACCCCTGGGGATCCTCATCTGAAAAACCAAATGGCCCAATTAATTTATCCATACCCTTTTCATGTGCCCATACTTCAATAAATGAAACCAACTCATGAAAAACATCCTGATCGTCATAGGTTTCCATAAAACAGAATCTACCAAAATTCTCATTATTGATCTTATTGTATCTATGATTAATAATACCCATAATTCGACCAACAACTTTACCATTCTTCCTGGCAATTGCTAAAATGGTATCACAATAGTTGAATGCTTTATTCTTTTTAGAATCAAACAATATCCATTCGTCCCTATATATTGGATGTAACCAGTTTTTATGATTTTTGTGAATCTTTTCTGGTAAGTAAATAAATTTTTTTAGATCAGTATTGTTTTTTATTTCTATGATTTCCAGCATAATAATTAGTTATGAATCTAAGAGTGATGTTGTAATTTCTGTGTTAAGATAGAAATAAATAAAATCTAAAACTAAGTGATGTTTGGTTTTGTTATTCCCAAAAAATACTTACTGTAAATTTTATTGGAAAAATAATAAAATAGTATACCAGTAATAAGGCCACCTATAATGTCAATGACATAATGTGCCTTAATATATACCGTTGAAAAGACCAGGATTATAACTATCGGGAGTATTAAAGTGAATATTTTTTTAAAGTTTTTATACATTAAAAGCAAGTATATGGTTGCCATGCCAACATGAGAGCTTGGAAAAGCGCCTGTTTCTGTTTCTCCAATTGAAATAATAAATTTCATTATTTCATGAAAAAGATATCCATTGGGTACCGATCTTTGCTCAACATGAAAATAAAACTGAGGACCAACCGAGGGAAACAAAATAAAAATAAGATAATAGAAGCAAAATGATAAAAAGATAATGAACATTACTCTTTCAAATTGATCATAGGATTTTATATAAAATATAAGAGGAATACTAATGGTTAGAATATAATATGAGAAATAACCAAAGTGCATTAACTCACTAAACCACTGAAAATAAATGTACTTTGAAAAATCTAAAGAAAGATGAGTATTAAAAAATAATTCTTCCAGGTGTATTAAACCAGGATCAAAATTTTCAAAAATGAGATTATTGTAGTAATCTGTTTCACTATAGAAAAATCCAAGAAAAATTAATGGGTAAAAATTACGAACAAAAAGCAATATTTTATTTTCAGATTCTTCAGCCTTAATAAGAAAAAAGATAATGGCCACAAATAGAATTCGAAGGAATATGTGATGAAGAATATTGTGAAGCTGATAATATCCAAAAAGCATATAGATTCCGGTTATAATGCAATATAGAACAATAACAATATCAAATGACTTCAGCTTATTTAAATAATGATTCATTTTATAAAAATAGAATATTAAAATATTAAATTAACGTAATATTCGCTGAGAGAAATAAAAAAAAGTATCATGATCAATTCATGATACTTTTAGAATCGTGCGAAAGAGGTAATTATTATCTGTTTTTTTCTGTAAATTCTCTTCCTGCTCTTAAAGCTTTTAGATTCATATTAATGATATCTTCACCTTTGCGAGCAAATATTTTTCGAATACCTTCTTCAAAACTTTCAAAAGAAATATTGAAGAAAGGAGTGGCTGCACCCAGCATGACAATGTTTGATGATCTTTTTGATCCAAATTCTCCAGCTATTGTATCTGCATCTAATGCAATATGATTTTTACGTTTTTTAATTTCTGCAAGTATTTCTTCAGCTTCAGGATAATCAGGAATATTTACAAATGGGGTAGTGTTCGTTACTAACCAACCATCTTCTTTTAAGAATGGTAAATATCTTAACGATTCCATAGGTTCAACTGAAAGAATTATATCTGCAGCCCCCATTGGAATTAAATCTGAGGCAATTTCTTTATCAGAAATACGCATGTTCGATTGCACAGCACCACCGCGCTGGCTCATCCCATGAACTTCGGCTTGTTTTAAATAGAGATCGTTATGTAAAGCTGCCATGCCAATAGTAGCGGCAATTGATAAAATTCCCTGACCACCTACACCAGCTAATATAATATCTGTTTTCATAATTTGTTCTTTTTAATTTTAAGTAATACTAATGTAGATTATTTAAGATTTAGCTCTTTAAGTTGCTCTGCGAGCTTCTTGTTTTTCATTGTTTGAACACACTGAC
>PKTC01000374.1 GCA_002869305.1 Marinilabiliales bacterium | reverse complement strand
CAATTTCATTTATTCTTTCCTCTTGTGATAAGAGTTTTATATAGGTATTGGTAGTTTCATGGTTGTCCTTTTTATATACAAGATAATGAAAATCTCCTTTTCCTGCAATTTGAGGAAGATGAGTAATATTAATTACCTGCATTTTCTCAGACATCTGTTTAATAATTGAGCCCATTTTATCTGCTATTTCACCTGAAGTTCCTGTATCAATTTCATCAAAAATAATTGTAGGTAAAGTTGTAGTTTCAACTATCAATGATTTAATACTTATCATTAATCGTGATATTTCACCTCCCGATGCTACTTTTGATAACTCCTCAAGAGCAACATTTTTATTTGCAGAAAACAAAAATTTAATGGTTTCTTTTCCTGTTGGCAAAAACTCCTGAGTCGGAACCTGTTCAACCTTAAAGTTAGCATTTGTGATACCCAACTGCTGTAGTATTTCAATTACTTTATTTTCAATCCTTGGAATAATTGCTTTTCTATTTTCCGAAATTTGAGATGCACTTCGCATCAATTCTTCATACAATAATTCTAATTGTTTCTTAATCTTTTCTGTTTCAAAATCATAAGATATGATTTTGTCAATTCTAGCTTGCAATTCATCCCGAACATGAATTAATTCCTTAACGGAAGATACCTTGTGCTTTTGCTCAAGTGAGTAGATATTATCTAACCTTTCACGAATAAATTCAATGCGGGTAGGGTCATGTTCTATTTTCTCATTGATCCGATCTATTTCATTGGTAATATCCTGGAGCTCAATGTAAGCAGAATCAATACGCATGGCTATACCCTCTCCTTCTTTTATATATTTTGAGATAGATTCAATGGCATTCTTAGCTTGTTTCAAATTTGAAATAATTGAAATATCCTCTCCTGAAAGTAAAATAAAACTTTCAGATAGTTTCACTTTAATTTCTTCTGCATGATTCAATTTTTCCATTTCTTCTTCTAATTCCTCCTGCTCACCCTCGATCAATTTTAATGCTTCTAATTGTTCAAACTGAAACTGAAAATAATCTAAATCAGATTTAGCCTTTTCGGCATTATCAGTTAACCTTTTGTATTCAGCATTTAGGATGTTATACTCTTCGAATTTATTTCCATAATCATCCAACAATTCCTTATGATCTGCGAAAGAATCGACCAAACTAAGTTGAAAGTGATCATCGCCTAAAAGTAAACTTTCATGTTGCGAATGGATATCAATTAGAGAAGAACTTAAATCCTTTAGAACAGCAAGATTTACTTGTGTATCGTTTATAAATGCTCGTGATTTTCCGTTATCCGTAATTTCACGACGAATTGTAGTAATATCCTCGTAATCCAGATCATTTTGCCTAAAAAAGTCTTTTAACTGATACTGCTTCAAATAGAACTTTGCTTCAACAAAACACTTTCTGGATTTATCTTTTAATACGGTTGTGTCGGCTCTTTGACCTAACACTAGTGATAATGCACCTAGAAGTATAGATTTACCTGCACCTGTTTCACAAGTGATAATATTTAATCCTTTGTTAAAATCAATTCCTAATTCGTTGATTAAAGCGTAATTCTGAATGTAGATTGATTGTAGCATAGCAGATTTATCTATATAATGAATACAAACTTACTAAAAAAAGATGATTGAATTTCTTTTAGTAATTGAAAGAATAATAACAAAATAATGTTGATTACTGTTGTTTAATTTTTTGGTATTTATCACTCCTTGTAGGATCGATCTCAACCAAAACCTTATGCACTCTGTCTGCTTCAGCCATGAAGGATTCTGAGAATATATTTATCAATTCGTCGGATTTTGCATTAATAATCAAATCATAAAAAAACAAATATGGATCTGGTTTTTGACGGTATATTTTCTGCAATAATTCCAAACTTTCAGCTATTTCATTTCTTCCAACGGCTTCCTTACTTTCCATAACATCGAGTCCTAAACGATGATACCGATATAAAAATTCTCTTAAACCATTGTATCGATCATTTAGTATATTTTCTATTAGCCAATACCTATTTTTTCTACTTTCGAATGCCTTCCATCCTTTTTCGTGTGCATTCTGCGCGTTACTTACAATCTGCTCTGCTTTTTGATAAAACTGTGTTCCACCCAATAAAGAAAAAGTATCATAATCCAATCCAATTATTATATAAGCATAATAAGCCATTATGGAAGTCAAGTTTGTGCGATGTTCGTTTATAGTAAATTCTAAGGGTTCGAACTCAACATAGTTAAACTTTAGATCATCGTCCTTGTAATTTAGTACTGTAGTGTTATAAGAAGTGTTAAAAGTTGGTCTTCTCGATTGAATCTGAATACTGCCCGTAAATTCATCACCGTTGTGAGTCTGTAAATTAATTAAAACATTACATTCAATTCGTTCTTCATTAGAAAAGACGTGATTAGTCCAGGAGGTATTATTCATGAACTCATAAATTGCTGTTTGTAATGTTTGAAAAACTTGTTTATTAGTACCTTGAATTTGACTTGAAACAACTTGCACGTTACATCTCAATTCCTGGCCAAATGAAATTATTGTAATCAACAATAATCCTATTACCAATAATACTTTTCTCATATTCATAATTTTAAAACCAGCCAATAAGTTCTTGAACAATATCAAAGGCAACTTCCTTCTTTGACTTTAACTCAAATTTAGTAATATTATTATGTTTATTAATGATACTTATTTTGTTTGTATCGTGTCCAAATCCTGCTCCTTCTTCTTGCAATGAATTTAAAACAATGAAATCCAGGTTCTTTTTCTGTATTTTCTTCATTGCATTTTCTAACTCATTATTCGTTTCAAGAGCAAAACCAACTAATATCTGATTCTTCTTTTTTACTTTACCTAACTCAGCTGCAATGTCTTTATTAGGTTCAAGCATTATCTGCCATTCTTCCTTTCCACGCTTTACTTTCTCATTATGTTGCATCACAGGTTTAAAATCTGCTACAGCAGCTGACATTATTGCAGCATCACAACGTTCAAATTGTTGCACTGCCATATTAAACATCTCTTCAGCAGTTTGAACATTGATCTTATGAATCAAATCATTATTAATTTCCAAATGGGTAGGTCCTGAAATCAAAACTACTTCTGCTCCCTGGTCGGCAAGCTCTGAAGCGATTGCATATCCCATTTTACCAGAACTGTAGTTTCCAATAAATCTAACTGGGTCTATTGGTTCAAAAGTTGGTCCTGCAGTAACTAAAATACGTTTAGTTTTTAGTTTTTTTTTTGAAGAAAAATATTCGATAATTCCTTTTGTAATAACCTCTGGTTCTGCCATT
>PKTC01000296.1 GCA_002869305.1 Marinilabiliales bacterium | reverse complement strand
TTTAGCTTGGTTTTTAATGCCAACCAAAGAACTATTCATGGGATTTGTTGTCATTGTTGCAGCTCCACCGGGAGTTGCTGTAATTCCTTTTTCTGGCATATTAAAGGGTGACATTGAATATTCAATATTGGGAGTTTTTGGTGCTTTTTTGGCTTCAATAGTTATTGCACCAGTATTGGTTCAGTCTTTTGCTAATGGTGCATCAATTAGTGCCTGGTCTTTATTTATATTAATGATTAAGTTGGTTTTAGTACCTCTAATTGTTTCTAGATTATTACTTTTTAAGCCTGTATTTAAGTATGTTTCTAAAATTCGTGGAAAAGTTGTTGATTGGGGTTTTGCTATCATCATATTCACGGCCGTTGGGATGAATCGTGACGTATTCTTTTCTGATCCTAATATTCTTATATTATCATCTATTGTTTTGTTTACAGGCACATTTGGAATAGGAAGTATTTATGAGTTGTTTTCAAAAAAAGCAGGAATAAAATATGAACGAAGCATTACACAGGTATTGTTGCTAACTATTAAAAGTTCTGGCTTCTCTGTTGTAACTGCTATGACTTTATTTGGAAAGGAAGCAGCTATTCCATCAGCTATTCTAGCTGTGATTGTATTATCCTATTTATTATTTTTATCAATTCGTTTAGAAATTAAAAAGACATAAGCTTTGAAAGTTAAAATCCTGGGAACAGGAACATCACAAGGGGTTCCTGTTATAGCATGTAATTGTGAAGTTTGTCAATCAACTGATCCCAACGACAAACGTTTACGAACAGCTGTCTTGATAGAAGAGAAGGGCGTTAATATAGTTGTAGATGCCGGACCAGATTTTAGGCAACAAATGCTGCGTGAAAAAGTTTCCGATATTGATGCAATTCTAATAACTCACGAACATAGAGATCATATTGCCGGATTGGACGATGTGCGCGCGTTCAATTTTATGAATCAAAAGCCAATAGATATTTATGCCGAAGAAAGAGTTCAGAAGGTTATTAAATCAGAGTTTTTTTATTCATTCGAAAAAAATAAATACCCAGGTGTTCCGCAAATTGATCTTAAGAATTTAATGAACGAACCTTTTAAGGTAAAAGGAGTTAAGATTATTCCAATCCAAGTATTTCATTATAAACTCCCGGTATTTGGATTTCGTATAGGCGACTTTGCATATATTACGGATGCCAACTACATTTCCGAGGAAGAAAAAGAAAAGCTCCATGGAATTAAGTATTTGGTAATAAATGCACTTAGGAAACAAAAACACATATCACATTTCTCACTTTCAGAGTCCATTGAACTTATTAAGGAATTTAGTCCAAAACGTGCTTATATAACGCATATTAGCCATCAAATGGGTTTACATCACTATGTAAATGAAGAGCTTCCCCGTGGAATATCCCTTGCTTATGATGGACTTCATTTTGAGGTATAGCATTTAATATTTTAAAACTCACAATTTACTTTTATAAAAAATTACTTTACTTTTAATTTTGTAAATACTCATAAAAATAGAATTCATATGAAAGCCGTTAAATTATTTCTGTATACAGGTTTGTTCTTTATTTTTTCGTGCACTAATAGCTCGAAAGAAGGTTATAGTTTAGGAGAGATGGAGAGTATGGAGTATGATGCTGAGATTGCTCCAGTTACTAGGCCAACTATGGCAGGAACAGATTTTAAAACCAGCCATTCAGATGTTAATTATATTGATAATAAAAAAATTATAAGAGATGCAAGGATAGGTGTAAGTGTTGAGAATTATGAAGTGTATAGAGTCAGACTGGATACGGCTATTTATAAATTAAAGGGATATGTTTCTAATGATAATTTGGAGAAAACAGATTATAATATTCATTGTAATATCTCTATTAGAATACCAGCTGAGAACTTTGACAATTTTTTAGGATTTCTTGAACGAGGGACAGTAAAACTTCTTTATAAGAATGTGACGGCAAGAGATGTAACTGAGGAGTTTATTGATGTAGAATCCAGAATTAAAACTAAAAAGGAAGTTGAAAAAAGATATGTTCAATTGCTTTCTAAGGCTATAACGATTAAAGAAATATTGGAAATTGAAGAAAAACTAAGAATTCTTCGCGAAGAGATTGAATCCAGGGAGGGAAGGTTAAAATATTTAAAGAATCAAGTTGCATTTAGTACTGTTTACCTGGAAATTAATCAGGAATTAGATTATAAATATGAACCTATTAAGGAAAAAAGTTTCTTGCAAAGGTTATGGAAATCAATTCATGGCGGATGGAAAGGTTTTGTAACTTTCTTATTATTTTTAGTAAGAATTTGGCCTGTAATTTTAATTGGCTTGGCTATATTTTATTATATTCGTAGAATAAGAAGAAATAAAATAAAAAATAAACACTCAAATTAAAAATTATGGAATCAAACAGAAATTTAGGAAGGGCAGCTATTGGGATTGTCCTGATATTGATAGGAGCAGCATTCGTTGCTAAAACGTTAAATATTTTTCCTTATCAGATTGAAAAGTATCTTTTTACCTGGGAAATTATATTAATTGTACTGGGAGTAATTTTTATTTCAACCAGGGAGAATAAAACTACAGGTTGGATATTATTGATTATCGGGATTCTATTTTGGATTCCGGATGTGTTGCATTTTCATATGCCTTATTCGTTAAGAAGGTTGTTTTGGCCGATGGCATTAATCGCTGTTGGACTGTTGATTATTTTTAGGTCAGGAGCAGCAAGAAGAGTTACAGGACAAGCAAATAGTGTGGATTATATGGATGATGTTTCTATTTTTGGGGGTGGTGATAAAGTGATTACTTCAGAAAATTTTCAAGGGGGTAAAGTAACAGCTATCTTTGGAGGATCAAAAATTGATTTAACCAGTGCGAAATTAGCTCCAGGGCAAAACGTAGTTGATATCTTCTGTTTATTTGGTGGGTCAACTTTTATTGTTCCTGAGAATTGGAATGTTAAAGTAGATGCCATTTCTATTCTAGGTGGATTCTCCGACAAAAGAAGAATAAAAGCTGATGTAACAAAGGATGTCGGAAAGGAACTTGTCATTAAAGGTTTTTGCATGTTTGGCGGCGGAGAACTAAAAAGTTATTAGGCTAATTTGGTGAATTAAATTTTTTTCATACTTTTGAGAGACCAAAGAAACAAAATGAATATACAAAACAGACATTGGTGGTGGTTAAATTACAACTCGAAAATTTCGTGATGTAAGAAGCCATGCTATATAAAAAATCAGCGGCCCTTCGAAATCTCGAAGGGCCGTTTTAGTTTAAAACAAAAAGTAAGAATGAAAAGATTACA
>PKTC01000295.1 GCA_002869305.1 Marinilabiliales bacterium | reverse complement strand
CTCGGGAGATGGAATGGTTTTTAGAGGAAATATCGGCCCTTGGTATAATCCAAGAACAAAAGAGTTTCATTTATCTCAAAAAGATGCAATTGAGATAATTAATCAATCACTTGAAGCTTTTAAAAACTATTCACCTTCAAACTCATATCCAAAAGAAGTTTTTATCCATGCAAAGACCTACTTCGAAGATGACGAATGGTCAGGATTTGTTGAAGCCGCAGCTAACAAAAGTAATATTGTGGGAGTTCGAATACGAGATGATAGAACTTTTAAGATGTACCGAGATTTTTCTTATTGTATTCCCCGAGGTTCATGTTTAGTTTATGATACTAAAAAGGCTTATTTGTGGACAAGAGGATTTATAACTCGTCTTCAAACTCAGTTAGGACTTGAAACACCGAACCCTTTAAATGTTGAGATAACAAAAGGAGAATCCGATATCGAAACAGTATGCAAAGATATTTTAGCGTTGACAAAGTTAAATTATAATACATGTTCATTTGCTGATGGAGCTCCTGTTACTCTGAAATTTGCAGAATCAATTGGAGAAGTTCTTACTGCAGGAAAAAATATCCAAGGAAATGTTTTACCATTTAAACATTATATATAATATGCTGACCCACAGTCAAGCACATTGGCAGGTCACACATGCAAACGCACGACCAAAACCTGCCAAAGAGCTTGCCATATCAACCCTGAGGATAGACAATTAATAAAGCACGAAATGCTAACATGCGGTCATATAGCATAAGGGTTTCAGGCATTTTAAGCATGTTTTTTGCAAGAAATTAGCTCCGCCAAATCTGCGGACTCCTTAATTATTTTAGTTAAATTTGTGTCTAATCGCAGTATTGGCTCATGGCTATCTTGACAGATAAATCTATCAAGATTCCCTTACGCTTCATACCGCAAGCCCGTTAGCGGTCATTGTAACGAATAATTTTTAGCCTTAATAATCACCTTAATAATAAAAACATGAACAGAAAAGAATTCTTAAAAAAATCAGGGTGTGGAATGCTTTGTTTTTCTGCAACACCATTGTTTATTAATAAGGCATCTGCACAGGAACAAGAACAATCTCAAAAGCGTAAACATTTCAAGATTGAAATTGAAATTTATGAGGCTCGAGAAGATACTTGGTGTCATAAGAAAGGAGATAAGTTTGAATATCCAGCTGATATTGGAGAAATTTGTCCTTGGCTTTTATCAAGCATGCATGATTTTATTAGATTGTTAGAAAACGATGTGACACTTGGTTGGAAATATGAGAATACACCTTACGAAAAAATAATTAATGAAAATGGAATTACTACAGAATTTGTAAGATGTCCTGATCCAACAGCTGATTTGGTTGCAAAAATAACGAGATCAGAAATAAATGAATAACTAAAATGATTTAACATATAGAATTCGAAATAATTAACTTTATTAAGTTTAGTGAAACAGAGACTATGTATAATTGGAGATTAAAAATTAAATAGTTAAGAGACGATAAGTAAACAACGAACCGCTAACAGCAAGTCATAAAGCATGCGGGTTTTTATTCGCCTGCAGCTCATGAGATCGCTTGCCAGCTAGCAGCAGGCTGCGCTTAGTTGGTGGTTTGTTGACTAAATATTATCTTAGTAAAGTTGTTCAACGGGTGACCGTGAAACGCGGCGGAACTTTTCTGATGAGCGTAGCAAATAAATCCGCGCTAAACTTAACCGTGGGCCGTTATAAAGCATATTAAGTTGAAGGAAAAATGAAAAATTACTTTTATACTTTGTCATTAGTTGGAATTATTTTCTTTTCATCCGGTTGTTTTTCTGAAAAGAATGAATCAAAAGAATCTTATTTGGGACAGAAACCTCCTGGTTTGAAAGCAGAAATTTTTGCTCCGGATATAGTTTCAACAGATGAAAATGATGAATATGGTTTTACATTATCTGCTAAAACAAAGGAATTATATTTTACAAGAAAATTTAAAAATCCAAGAAGAGATTTTATTTTTTCAAGTAAATTCACCACAAAAGGATTGAATATACCGGAAAAAGTTGGGTTTATTAAAGATGATAACATTGCTGAACCAATGCTTTCTCCCAATGAAGACTTATTCATATTTGGTAAAAGACTGCAAGATACTATCTTAAATACAATTACTCCTCAGGTTTGGTATATGAAGAAAGAAGCTGCGAAATGGAGTAAACCTAGATATTTGCTCGATGGCATGTATGCTTCAATGGATAGAGATGATAATATTTACTACACAGACATTTCGGATGGCATTCAGAAATCAAAAATAGCTAGAGCAAAATTTGAGAATAATTCTATTCATGAAACAGAAGTTTTTTCTGAATCAATAAATTCACAATATCAAAGTGCCCATCCTTTTGTATCTACAAAAGGAGACTTCATAATTTTTGATTCCGAAAGACTAGATGGTTTTGGTAGTAGTGACTTATATATTAGTTTTAGAAAAGAAATTGGATGGTATACTCCTCAAAATCTTGGAGAAGGAATTAACACAGAGAATTACGAAGCTTTGCCTTATCTGTCGCCTGATGGAAAGTATTTGTTTTTTACCAGGGTAATAGATCAGGGTGATATTTACTGGATTGATGCAAAAATTATTGAAGAATTAAGACCAAAATGAATATGGAAGAATGAGTAATACATTTGGTAACATGCCTTCAATAAAGATGCTTGGTTTTACTCACAGGCAGCCAATGAGATCGTTTGCCAGCTAGTAGCAGGCTGCGCTTAGTTCCCCGGGACCACCATGTACAAGCTGCGACTTAAAGTGATTGATTTTTTATTTATCAAATCGAAACTAAAATTACAAAAGAATAAAGCATACGCTTGGCTAACTTTATCACGATGATTAATTAAATGCCAAACATATGCTTTTTACCTTAAATTTTAGTTATTAAGGAAATCCAGGATTTTTTCTGAAACCGTTTCAGAGTGCGTAAAAACCAAGCCATGACCAGCATTTGGAATGACTTCTGTTTTTATATCTGGTGCAAGACGATGCAGTCGTTCAACAGCAGTTGTTGGAGACAATCCTTTATTATCTTCACCATCCAAATATAAAACAGGAACGGTAATGCTTTGTATCTCTTCATTCGACATTACGGATAAATAAGCGGGGAGTTTTGTTTTAAAACATTTAATGGCCAGTATATTAGCTTCTAAAAACCAGTCGGCTATTTCTCTTCCCTCTTTCGTTTGTACCATATTTTCACAGGCCCAGTACAAGCTTCTTTTCATAAAATAGCGATGCGGTATAAAAGCCAACATGGCCTTTTTGTAAAATT
>PKTC01000094.1 GCA_002869305.1 Marinilabiliales bacterium | reverse complement strand
TTTGTAAAAAAGGTAAATCCAGATCTGGATGATTACGTTACCAATAAAGCAAGTGATTGTTTATTTGTTCAAATTGCCAAAGAAGAAAAAGAAATTAGAAAGAATCCGGCAGCAAGAGTCACAGATTTATTAAAGAAAGTTTTTGGTTAATCCTATTAGCTAACTGCAAGTTTATCATATAATATTTCAAGATCATTAGGAAATAAAACACGCCGAGCGTGTTTTCTTTTTTTTGCCAGAAATGCCCATTAATTCTGTTCCAAGAAAATAGTTTTAAATGGCATACCAGTAGCAGCATATATTATCATTTATTTTGTAAATTGACTCTAAAACACTAGTTTAGAGTTTTAATTTATTAACCGAAATTTCTACCTATGAATAAGATCACTTCCTTAGATCAGATGGTTCAGTATCTGGTGCAAAAAAAGTTAAATAAAAGAATTGCAGTAGCGGTTGCTGAAGATGAAAATACAATAAAAGCACTTATCGAAGCCAAAGAAAAGGGTTTTGCAGATCCTATTTTAATAGGTAATAAATCAAAAATAGCAGATGTATTGGCTGGAGCAAATGCTAAAGCGGAAGATTATAAAATCATGGATGTTCCTGATCATGAAAATGCAGCAAAGGAAGCAGTTCGTATGGTTCGCCAAGATGAAGCTGATGTTCTTATGAAAGGTTTAATAGGCACCGATAAATTTCTTAAAGCAGTTTTAGACAAAGAAAAAGGCTTGTTACCACCCAAAGCGGTTATGAGTTATGTTTGTGCATTAGAACTTCCAAAATATGAGAAACTACTTTTTATTTCAGACACAGCTGTTTTACTATATCCTGATTTAAATCAGAAAATTGCTATGGTAAATTACACCATAAATATGACCAAGAGGTTTGGAATAGAAGATCCTAAAATTGCCTTAATTGGAGCTTCAGAAAAAGTAAACGATAGTTTCCATTATAGCACCGATTATACCCAAATATGTAAAATGGTTGATCGTGGACAAATTCCTAAATGTACCATTGATGGTCCATTAGATATTTTCCTTGCATGTGATAAAGAAAGTGTAAAAATAAAAGGTGTTCCAACACCAATCAATGGAGAAGCAGATGCTTTAATTTTCCCTTCTTTAGAATCGGCTAATAGCTTTTATAAAGGACTTATGTTATTTGGTGGTGGAGAGCTTGCCGGACTTATTCAGGGAACTATTAAGCCTGTTGTAGTAATGTCCAGAAGCGAAAGTCAGAAATCAAAATTTTATTGTGTGGCTTTGTCCTGTTTAATGGCCTAGAACCATAATTAATTAACATAATTTAAGAATAAGCTTCAAGCACGTTTGAAGCTTTTCTTTTATCTTTGAAGCACAAAAACATATTGTCATGTTAAAAAATCTCCAAATTTCATGTATTCAAACTGATCTGTTTTGGGAAGATATCGATCAAAATTTAAAGCATTTTGAAAATAAGCTTTCACTGTTACCTGAAGAATCAGAAATGGTTATTCTTCCAGAAATGTTTACTACAGGCTTTTCAATGAATTCAACTCAGTTGGCTGAAGAAATGTCAGGAAAATCATTTCAGTGGATGAAAAATCAGGCAGAAAAAATCAATAAAATCGTTGTTGGCAGTATTATTGTTAAGGAAAAGGATAATTATTTTAATCGTTGTATTAGCATGTTTCCAAATGGCAACTTTTACACCTATGATAAAGGCCATTTGTTTAGAATGGAGAGGGAACATATTGATTTCACAAAAGGAGAGAGTAAAACTATTTTTAAACATAATGGCTGGCGAGTTTGTACTCTAATATGTTACGATTTACGTTTTCCAGTATGGAGTAGAAATAAGGGAGATTATGATCTACTAATTTACATAGCTAGTTGGCCCGAAAGCAGAAGAGAGGTTTGGAACACACTTTTAAAAGCTCGAGCAATTGAAAATCAAGCTTACGCTGTAGGAGTTAACAGAATTGGAAAAGACGGCGAAGGTATAAGTTACGCTGGTGATACAGTCATAATTGACCCAAAGGGCCAAATAATAAAAAAGGCAAGCGATTATAAAGATGAAATAATAAGTGCGGAATTATCATTGGTAGAGTTAAATAGATTTAGGGAGAAGTTTCCTGTATTTCTCGATGCTGATGATTTTAAACTATTGTAAAATGCTACCAAAAATAAATTTCGATAAAACTACAGAAGGGAAAATAACCGAGAAAGAACGTAAAAAAATTATAGAGAAGTACAAGGAATTACTGCAATTATCGGAAGATTTTACAAAAAAGAAAGAATTAGAGTTAATTCGTAAGGCTTTTGATATAGCCCTCGAAGCAACTGAAATAAAGCGATCACCTTCTGGGGATCCCGAAATAATTGATATAATTGAGGTTGCAATCATTATTGTAACACAGATCGGTTTAGGTACAAGGTCTGTTGTCGCCTCCATTTTATTTGAAGCTGTTCTTGATAAAAAAATAACTCTTATAGAGGTAGAAAAGGAATTTGATAAAACCATTGCTACAATTGTTGATGGATTAGTTAAGATAGCAGATTTAAATACGAAAACAACTGCAAATCAGGCTGAAAATTTCAGGCAAATGCTTTTAACTTTGGCCGAGGATGTTCGTGTAATTCTCATAAAACTAGCTTTTCTATTAAACCATATGCGAATGTTGAATTATTATCCTGAGGAATATCAAATTAAAACTGCCTTAGAAACTTTTTCTCTTTATGCCCCTTTGGCACACCGATTAGGCTTGTACAATATTAAATCGGAGTTAGAGAATTTATCGATGAAATATACTGAAAAGGATAGGTATAAAGAGATTATAAAGAAATTACGAGATACTACAGTTAAACGAGAAAGATTAATTAAAAAATTTACTGCTCCTATCATCAATGTTTTAAATGAAGAAGGTTTTGATTATGAAATAAAAGGACGTCCTAAATCGGTATACTCCATATGGCAAAAAATGAAAAAGCAAAATGTTGAATTTGAAGAAGTTTACGACATTTTTGCTATTCGCATAATTCTAAATTCAAAACCATCTAAAGAAAAGTCTGATTGTTGGAGAGTATATTCTGTAGTAACTGATTTTTACCAACCTAATCCAAAGCGATTACGCGATTGGATTTCTATTCCAAAATCTAATGGATATGAATCCTTGCATACAACGGTAATGAGCAAGTCAGGGAAGTGGGTTGAAGTTCAAATAAGAACAACAAGAATGGATGACATAGCTGAAATGGGTTATGCCGCTCATTGGAAATACAAGGAACACTATAATAAAGTAGAAAGTGGGATTGACGAAT
>PKTC01000432.1 GCA_002869305.1 Marinilabiliales bacterium | reverse complement strand
TTGTTTTACCATTATGATTGGCCTGGCAATATTCGCTAACTTAAAAACCTGATTACTCAAGTTATGATTTTTATCGAAAGTGATACCATTAAATTTGAACACCTTCGAATAAAAGATGAACTTGATCGTATACAAACTGAACAGCTATCTGCTAATACAAAATTAGATATACAAAGCAAAGATTCGATTATACAAAAATTGTTAGAAAGTTCTTTTAATGTGGAGCAATTTACATTTGATATTGTTAAAGCAGCACTCAAGAAATTTGATGGAAATAAAACAAAAACTGCTAAGTACCTTGGTTTAAAAAGAGAACAACTTTACAATCGTTTTAAAATAAATTAGTGTAAGTTTTCTTACGCTAAAATTGGATGATATTCTTCGGGTTTTCTATCATTATTTTCTTTACTGTAAGTTTTCTTACGCTTTTCTGTTTTTATTTGTTGGTAATCTTACAATAAATCTTATTTACAGTTATTAATTTTGCGTAATAGTAATATTTTCAGTCACTTATAATTTTTGGTACATGTGTTGAATCGGAATATGTTGTTAACAATATAGACCAGTATGAAGATTTTAGTAGTAGACGATTCTACCATCAACAATATTTTACTTCAAAATTTTTTAGAAGATCATAATTTTCAGGTAATTACAGCACTTAATGTGCCAGATGCTTTTGATGTTCTAATTAAAGATAACATCGAGCTTGTGTTATTAGATTTAATGATGCCTGACTTTAGTGGCTTTGATTTTCTAAATCATTTAAAAAAAGATCAAATAAATGTTCCTGTAATTGTAATAACCGCTAATACTGATGTTGATTATAAAAGGAAGTCAATGGATTTAGGAGCTAAACATTATATCACAAAACCCATTCAGTTTAATGAATTGTTGGATAAAATAAAGAAAACAGTAGAACTAGTATAAAAGAATTTACATGAGGAACTGCTACCCACAACTTTCAAAACAACGTTATACAATTGTAATTCTGCTAATATGCTTGCAAATTCGTGTTTCTCAAGCTCAAGAGAATTTTATTACATTAGTTGTGGGTAGTTCCATTAATCAATCCATTAATAACGCAGTTGAGGGTGGATTTTTATTGATCGGCATGAATTTCGTAAAAGAAAGAAGAACGTATGAATTAGCAATTTACGATGATGAAGAAGGAATTAACAGAGGTGAATTTGCTCATAAGATATTTTTAAATAGAAAGAATGCTTCGGATGATTATAAATTAAACAACAATTCATTAATATCATATCTTTTTTACAAGTTGGTTTATCAACGAATAATAAGTAATAATAAAAAGGATAATAACTTAATAATCAATGGAATTGATTATTGTAATGCGTCAAATTTAGAGAATCCGAAAAACGTAACAACCATTGAACATTATCTTGATATTGGAATGGGAAAAGACAAGTTAGTGCATGTATTTACTAGTGAAAGTGTAGATACTGGAATACATTTAGGCAAGAACAACAACAAAATAAACTCAGCTAAAAACCAAAAACAAGAGAACGCCTACTCTTGGAATGTAAAGTTTGGTTTTGGCTCTAGATTTTAGTTTTAGGTAAAAATTTTCTTTTACGCTAAATAGGCGGTTTGATTGTTAGCACGTTTGTGGTGAAATCCACAACAAAGCCCGGAGTGGTGTCCGGGCTTATTTTTTGTAATTAAAATTTGTTTAATTCCTCCATGTTTTTGGGATTAACAATTTCCTTGGCTTCAGGTATAAACAAATAGTCAAGTTTTTCTTTGTGATATTCTATAATTTTACCTCTTACCATTTTTAATGTTGAATTAATTAATTTATTTTCTTCTGAGAAAGGTTCTGTAATGATTGCTATGGCTGCCGGTAACCATCGTTCAGGAAACTGACCCTCAAATTTGCCACCTTTTTTGAAATCATCAATTTCCTCTTGAATCATTCCCAGTGCCATTTTTTTGCCTTCATCTGAGGTAATGTCCATACTACTTTCTCGTAAATATTTTTTTAAGATTTCTTTTCTAGGAACTATCAGCCCAACAGTATAAGCGCTCTGATCATTAAATAACATCACTTGATCAATATATTTTGTTTGCTCAACCAATGCCTCTTCAATTGATTCAGGACTATATTTTTCACCATCATTTCCTATTAGCAGGCTTTTAAACCTTCCTAATACATATAAAAATCCGTCTTTATCCATGTAACCTAGATCACCTGTGTGTAACCAACCGTTTTTTAAAGTCTCGTTTGTTGCATTTTCATTCTTCCAGTAACCGACCATGATATTTTCACCACGACAAATAATCTCCCCTTTTTCACCTGCAGGAAGTTCCTTTCCATTGTCATCACAAATTTTAAGTTCAAGATTAGTTACAAGATAACCTGAAGATCCCAGTTTATGTTTCTTCATGGAGTTTGAGGATATGATTGGAGCCGATTCAGATAATCCATAACCCTGAAACATAGGCATTCCAATAGCGTAATAAAAGCGTTGCAAATCAATATCAAGTAATGCACCACCACCAATAAAGAAATCCAACTCGCCACCAAATCCAGCTCGTATTTTGCTAAATAAAATTTTGTCGAAAAGATTAATTAAAGGCTTCTTCCAAAAATGTAATGCACCTCCTTTATTGAAGCCTTCTTTGTTATATGAATAAGCAAGGTTTAATGCAAAATTAAACAACTTCTCCGCAGTGGCTCCTTTATCTGCAATGCCTTTTTCAATATTCTTTTTAAAATTCTTAGCTAATGCCGGCACACTTAATAATAAGTTTGGTTTAATTTCTTTAATATTGGTTGGTATATTTTTCAGTGTTTCCATTGTGGTATTTCCTGATTGAACAAATGCCAGACTTGCCCCATAAGCCATAAAACTATAGATACCTGCTGTATGCGCAAAAGAGTGATCTAATGGAAGTATTAGCAATGTTTTATAATCTTCAGGTATATCCATTAAACTGCAGGCTTGCTCAACGTTAGCTGTATAGTTTCTATGTGTTAGCATAATACCTTTGGGATCCGCTGTAGTTCCTGAAGTATAGCTTATATTTGCTAAATCATTAGGTTTTACAGCAGTTTTAATTTTATTGAATTCTTCCTCATTAGACTTTAAATATTCTTCTCCGAGTTTAAAAATATCATCAATAAAAATTTCATCTTTCTCGTACGATTCTTGAGGATCGAGATAGATTACTTTTTCTAAATTTGGAAGGTCATTTTTTATTTGTTTGATCTTTTGGGCCTGTGCGTTTGATACTATAATCATTTTTGTTCCGGAGTGTTCCAATCTAAATTTTAAATCAGTACCAG
>PKTC01000109.1 GCA_002869305.1 Marinilabiliales bacterium | reverse complement strand
TGGCTGTAGCCAACGCCGAACTATTATGTATATTTAATTTAATTAACCTCAGTCGAACTGGGGCATCCACGCTGTGTAATTTACTATTAAAATATTACGAAAAGCTAGAGCGGACATTATGTCCGCTCTTCTGTGTTATTTCAAAATACTTTTCTTACATGCACGGACCATAAGTCCGCGCGAGCGGGGCTTTAAAAAAGCTCCTTCTCATTTGTATATTATATGAATTACAATCTCGGATAAATTTCTCCTTTAGAAGCTTTGAGTGTATTCTGAAGTAAGGAAACAATGGTCATGGGTCCTACTCCACCAGGAACAGGTGTGATATACTCAGCTTTATCGGCTACTTCGTCAAATTTAACATCACCTAATAATTTCCAACCCGATTTGGTTTTGTCTGATTTTACTCGTGTAATTCCAACATCAATAACGGTAGCTCCTTCTTTAACCATATCGGCTGTAAGAAACTCAGCTTGTCCTAATGCTGCAATAACGATGTCGGCTTTTGAAACTACTTCCTTTAAGTTTTTTGTTCTGCTATGTGTTAATGTTACTGTAGCATTTCCTGGATTTGATTTTTGTGCAAGCAAAATACTAATGGGTTTACCTACAATGTTACTTCGTCCGATAACTACCACATCTTTACCTGAAGTTTCAATATCGTATCGTTCAATAAGTTCCATTATGCCAGCAGGAGTTGCAGAAATATAAGCTGGCAAACCAATTACCATTCGTCCTAAATTTATAGGATGAAAACCATCCACATCCTTTTTAGGATCAATGGCCTCAATAATTTTTTGTTCAGAAATATGATCTGGTAAAGGCAATTGAACAATAAAACCATCAATCTCAGGATTTTTATTTAACTCATCCACTTTTCTTAATAAGATATCTTCTTCAATATCATCTTCGAAACGTAAAACAGTGGAATCAAAACCAACTTGTATGCAAGCCTTTTCCTTATGTCCTACATATGTTTCACTAGCTCCATCATGACCAACAATAATTGCTGCCAGGTGAGGAATCTTACCACCTTCCATCTTAATATTTTCAACTTCTCTGGCGATTTCCTCTTTAATTTGGTTTGCTACTTTTTTACCATCGATAAGTTTCATAAGCTTATATATTAGTTCTAAAATATCTATTCAATAAATATTATCTCGGTCCAGGCATTCTGTTCATTAATCCTGCCATTCCCTTTCCGTCCTTCATCATTTTCATCATTTTTTTGGTTTCGTCGAACTGCTTTATTAACCGATTAACCTCCTGTATGTCATTTCCACTGCCATTTGCAATCCGTTTTCTTCTGCTTCCATTGATAAGTTTAGGGTTTTCTCTTTCGGTGGGTGTCATGGATTGAATAATCGCCTCAATGCCTTTGAATGCATCATCATCGATATCAACTTTCTTCAACATCTTACCCATTCCCGGGATCATTCCTGCTAAATCCTTTAGGTTACCCATTTTTTTAATCTGAGATATCTGTGTTAGGAAATCATTGAAATCGAATTGATTTTTTGCAATTTTCTTACTTAATTTTCGTGCTTCTTCCTGATCATATTGTTCTTGAGCTTTTTCTACTAAAGATACCACATCACCCATTCCCAAAATACGATCTGCCATACGATCGGGATGGAATACATCAATAGCTTCCATTTTTTCACCAGATCCAATAAACTTGATGGGTTTATTAACCACCGAACGTATTGAAAGTGCAGCACCACCTCGTGTATCACCATCTAATTTGGTAAGAACAACACCATCGAAATCTAATCGATCGTTGAATTCTTTTGCAGTATTAACAGCATCCTGACCAGTCATTGAATCTACCACAAATAGTGTTTCGTGTGGTTCAATCACTTTATTAATGGCCGCAATTTCGTTCATCATATCCTCGTCGATTGCTAAACGACCAGCAGTATCGACAATTACTAAGTTTTGACCATCGCGTTTTGCTTGTTTAATAGCATTCTTGGCAATTTTAACTGGATCTTTACTTCATTCTTCTGTGTAAACCGGTACATTAATTTGTTCACCAAGAACTTTCAACTGCTAGATCGCAGCAGGACGATAAACGTCACAAGCTACTAATAATGGATGTTTTTGCTTTTTTGATTTTAAATAATTTGCTAATTTACCTGTAAAGGTTGTTTTACCAGATCCTTGTAAACCTGCAATTAAAACTACTGTTGGATTGCCTTTAAGATTTATCTCGCTTGATTCGCCGCCCATTAAACCAGCCAGCTCATCACGAACAATCTTAACCATCATTTGTCCAGGTTTAACGGCATTTATCACGTCCTGACCAAGAGCTTTTTCTTTAACCGTATCGGTAAAAGATTTAGCTATTTTAAAGTTAACATCGGCATCTAATAATGCACGACGCACGTCTTTTAATGTTTCAGCTACGTTTATCTCGGATATTCTTCCCTGTCCTTTTAAAATTTTAAAGGATTTTTCTAATCGATCTGATAAATTCTCGAACATATTCTTTTAAGTTTATAAGTGCCTCGAATTTCGAGTGCCTATAATTTGTTAGTTTTTAACGTTTTACCAATTGAGCTAAAAATAGCCAGCAATTCGTTTGCTTCTGCCAAAATTAATAGATTTTTATCAAAAAAAAATCCAATTTAACTCTTTAATTATTTCAAGCCAGTATACCGTTTCACTTGCTTCGCTTTCGTAAATTTTAATTTTATTTAAAAAATCAGCTTTACTTCTAAAACGGTTCTACTCTCTGTAATTTATGAACTTCAAATTACATTCTTTCCGGAACATCAATTCCAAGCAATTTCATTCCTGATTTAATCACTTCACCAACCTGTTTAGATAAATATAATCTGAGTTGAGAAATGGTTTTATCCTCCTCACTTAAGATTGGATGATCGTGATAAAACTGATTGAACTCTTTTGCTAAATCATAAATATAATTAGCAACTTGCGCAGGACTGAAATCTTTTGCAGCTTCCGCTAAAACTTCCGGATAATTATGAATCTGCTTTATTAACTGAAGTTCTTTTGCCGTAATTTGCATTTTAGTATTTATATCTTCTGGCATTGCAACTCCTTTGTCCATAGCTTTTCGAATCAAAGATTGAATTCGCGCAAAAGTGTACTGAATAAATGGACCCGTATTGCCATTAAAATCAATCGATTCCTTAGGATCAAAGGTCATGGTTCGTTTAGGATCTACTTTTAAGATAAAATATTTTAAAGCGCCTAAACCAATGGTTTTAACAATTTGGCTACGCTCCTCCTCTGAATAATCATCTAATTTTCCCAGCTCTCGAGACATTTCATCCGCTGTTGATGTCATTTC
>PKTC01000107.1 GCA_002869305.1 Marinilabiliales bacterium | reverse complement strand
CTGTGCCAGGAATGATTTTCGCCCGTGCTGCAAAACGACTTGGAATAAAAATGAAAAAGCAAACTTTTAGGAAACAACCTAAAAGAGCCATGGATGAATTAGATAAGGTATTAGAGAAAAAACTGCCAGTTGGTGTTCAGTCAGGAGTTTATCATTTATCATACTTCCCTCCCGCTTACCGTTTTCATTTCAATGCACATAACTTAACCGTTTATGGCAAAGAAAATGACACTTATTTTATAAGTGACCCGGTAATGGAATATCCAACAACATTAACAAGCGATGAGCTTAAGAAAGCAAGATTTGCAAAAGGCCCATTAAGTCCAAATGGTAAAATGTACTACCCAATTAACATTCCTGACGAAATTGAATTAAATCCTGCAATTATCAAAGGAATAAAACAAACTTGTGACTGGATGCTAACCATTCCTGTTCCTTTGTTTGGAGTTAAGGGGATTCGATACCTTTCAAAACGAGTTCGAAAATGGCCTGATAAACTAGGAGCGCGTAAAGCTGCATCATATCTGGCTCAGTTAGTAAGAATGCTTGAAGAAATTGGTACTGGTGGTGCGGGTTTTAGATTTATTTATGCAGCATTTTTACAAGAAGTTTCAGAGGTTATGGAAGACGAAAGATATTTTGAGCTTTCTAAAGAAATGACCAAGATTGGAGATAAATGGAGAAACTTTTCTTCAAAAGCAGCTCAAACTTGTAAAGGGCGTTCATCCGATCCTGATGGTTACAATACGGTTGCAAACCTAATGCTCGAAATTGCAGACGACGAAGAGAAATTTTTTACTGAATTAAAGAAATTGATAAAATAATGCAGGATAGTAAACATATTATTGAATTAAAGTATCTGACAAAATACTATAAAGGTTCAAGCATTCCTGCCATTGATAATTTAAATCTAAGCATAGATAAAGGTGAGATTTATGGTTTGCTAGGCCCAAACGGTGCAGGAAAAACCACTACCATTTCTATTTTATGTGGTTTATTTGGTCCAACATCAGGAAATGTTTTTATAGATGGAATGGAATACCATCATTCAGCTGAGAAAATTAAAAATATTATCGGAGTAGTTCCTCAGGAAATCGCCCTGTACCCGTCTTTAACTGCTAGAGAAAATCTTACCTTTTTCGGACATATGTACGGATTAAAAGGCAAGGAATTAAAAAACAGAATTGAAGAATGTCTCACCCTGTTTGGTTTAGAAAAAAATGCACATAGACGAATAAAGACCTTTTCTGGAGGAATGAAAAGACGAATTAATTTAATTGCAGGCATTTTGCATAAACCAAAGATTATCTATCTTGACGAACCTACTGTAGGTGTGGATGTACAATCCAGAAATGTTATACTTGAGCATTTAAAAAATATTAATAAAGAGGGTACAACCATAATATATACATCGCACTACATGGAAGAGGCTGAAAGCTTCTGTTCAAGAGTAGCTATTATTGACAAAGGTAATATCCTAACCGAAGGAAAACCTCAAGAACTTATTGCAAGCAAAAAAGAATACACCGATTTGGAAAGTATCTTTTTAAACATAACTGGACGAGCTTTACGCGACGAATAAAATAAGGAAAAATGAGAAGATTATTTGCCTCAATATATAAAGAGTTTTTAGTACTGATTAGAGATCGAGCTGGTTTAGCTATACTTTTAATCATGCCGCTTGTTCTGATATTGATAATGACCATCATCCAAGATGCAACTTTTAAAACAGTTAAGGAAGTTGATATATCGATGATTCTTGTGAACAATGATAAAGATAGTTTGGGAGAAGCTATAAGTCAGGGGTTATATGAATCGGAGTTTTTCAATATTGTTGAAGAAATCGATGGAGAAAGAGTGACGGATGAAATGGCCAAAGATCTTGTAGCCACTGGAGAATATAAAATTGGAATTATTATACCTGAAAGAGCTACAGAAGCAATCAGAGAAAATGTGAATGCTTTAATTAATAAATCATTTAAATCATTCAATATACCAGGTATAAAGAAGAGAACAAAAAAGAGTACAATTGACATAACGATTTATATCGATCCGGGAACAAATCCTTCATTTAGAAACATGGTAATGAGCTCACTCAAAGAGTTTACTTCTCAACTCGAAATTGAAATGTTTTTTAAAAATTTCTCATTGGCGCTAGCTCAGCTAATGCCCGATCAGAAACCAATTAAATTTGAGAGTTTTGAAACTATCCATTATCAGGAAATTTATGCATCAAAGTCTGGAGACGAAAAGCTCCCAAATTCAGTTCAACACAATGTACCAGCCTGGACCATGTTTGCAATGTTTTTCATCGTTCTTCCTTTGGCAGGCAATATTATAAAAGAACGTGAAGAAGGTAGTGCATTCAGGCTTAAAACAATGCCCGGGTCCTATGTAACTGTAATGTTTAGTAAAATTTTTATTTTTCTAGGAGTTGCATTCTTGCAATTTGTATTAATGCTATTAGTAGGTGTTTACATAATGCCATTAATTGGATTACCTCAATTGGAAATTGGACCACATAAAATTGCATTGGGCACTATGTCTTTAGCTTCAGGTTTAGCAGCAACAGGTTTTGGAGTCGCTGTTGGTACCATCGCAACAACACATGAACAAGCAGCAACATTTGGAGCAGTATCTATCATTATTTTTGCTGCATTAGGTGGAATTTGGGTTCCTGTATATGTTATGCCACCGGTTATGAGGGTTATTAGTCAATTTTCGCCTTTACACTGGGGATTGAATGGATTTTATGATATACTGCTTCGTGGAGGCGATTTGATAATAGTACTTGCCGAAACTGCAAAGCTTATAATCTTCTTTCTTTTAATGCTTGGAATAGCTATCGTATACAATAACTATAAAAAGACAAAATAGGTTTAATATATTGTTAATAAATATTAAAGTTTAATAACTATAATAATTTGATATAAGTTAATTTAGCGATTTGTTAAAAAAGAGTAAAAAATTGGAAAAGAAACCATTAATACATCGAACAGAAGTTGTTATCAGATTTAGTGAAGTTGATTCAATGGGAATTGTATGGCACGGTAATTACGCCAAATATTTTGAGGATGGACGCGAAGCATTTGGAAAAGCTTTAGGATTAAGTTACCTAGATGTTTATGCAAACAAGCACCTTACTCCTCTTGTAAAACTTGACTTTGAATACAAAACTCCACTTGAATATGGAGATACCGCAATTATCGAAACAAAATTTATCGATCATGATGCGGCTAAAATTCATTACGAGTATACCATTTACAATAAGAAGAATAATAAAATTGCAGCAACAGGTGAAAGCATCCAGGTTTTCCTGAATAT
>PKTC01000190.1 GCA_002869305.1 Marinilabiliales bacterium | reverse complement strand
CCCTTTATTTCTCGATAACTCTCTGAAATTGGCCTTTCTGAATTTCCACTGTTAATATCATAAATAAAAAAACCATCGTGAGTTGAGATTAAGAGTTTATTATTTTTAAAGGGCAACATTGAAAAGATATCTTTATTTGCATAAAAATCACCTCCTACACATGGCCAAACAGAATCTTTCTCGATTTTGAATAATCCTTCTTGATAATTTCCAAAATATATGATATCATTAACATTAAATGCGTAGAAAGAATACTGAGGTAGTTGAATTATACTAATTTCATTGTTAGAATATCGAAATATCATCTTAAATGAACAGAAATAGACATCATCATCAATACAAAATGTTCTCCATATCTCTTTATAGTTTAGAGTGGGATCAAGAGTTTCAGATAATGAAACATACTTTTCCTTCCCAAATTCATTGATTTCCAAATATCCAAATTCACCTATTCCTCCAATATACAATCGACCATTATGATCAATATCAAGCGATCGTAAAATACACTCTTCCTTAATAAAGATTTGCCGCCAGTCTTGCCCATCAAATTCTAATAAACCCTCATTATAGGCAAAATATACTAATCCATATTGGTTTTGAACTGCTCCCCAAATTTGAAGTCCATCATAATATCCAGGTATTACATAATTCTCTATTAGTGGGTAGCCATTTCTATTTACCTGTGAGAATAAATTAAGGGATATGAATAGCGTAATGAAAAACTGAAACATCTTTTTCATAATTTAGCCCTATATTAGTGTATGTTGGAAAATACAAGATAGTAATAAAATGAACTAATATCAATATTGACAGGCTCGTTTGCTGAGTTCTAGACCCTTTTAACCATTCATTAAGATGCAAAAAGCAGTTAGTGAAAATGTCTCAAGTAATCCAGTGATTGCTTCAACAGAGGAAGCTTTAAAACATATTAATTAAATAAAAATCAATACTATAGAAAAGGTTGGCAATAAATGTCAGCATTTTTTTGTTTTAATTAAGATAATGAGCCCAAAACAAATCAAATAATTTGTAAATACATCTGACGATTTTTTTATATCTTTAACCGTTGGCAAGAAAAAAAGACAATTATGAGCGCACAATTTTCGTTAAAAGCAAAGTTTGGGATGATACCCAAGACATCTGTTTTAGAAGAAAAAGAAAATAAACTAAAACAAGAGTACGAAGAATTCACAGCTTATTCTGAATCGGAAGAATTAGCCAGGTACAAGGAATTAGAAGCCTTTGTTAACTCTTCGGAATTCGAGAGTATTAAAAAGGAAATTAATGCTAAAAAGTATGCTGGATCAGAGCCTTTCGAAAAAGAAAAGAAGTATAAAGAACTTAAAAAATCAAAACGAATTAAAACCTTTTACCAGGTTAAAGACTCTCAGGAACTAAAAGATTATGAGTCCTTTAAAGATTCTGATAAACTTGCCAATTACGAGGAATTAGATCAATTTTATACTTCTCCTGAATTTGAAGAATTTAAAAAATCTTTAAATCAACAAAAAGAGGAAAAGACTAAAGAAATAAAGGAAAAACAAGCTAGATATAAAGAACTTAAAAAGAAGTACAAAGTTTATTTTGCTGTTAAAGAATCCAAGCAACTTGCTGATTTTATAAACTTTGATAGTTCGCAAGAATTAAGCGATTTGAATGATCTTAAAGCTTTTGTTGAATCAACCAATTTTGAGACTTTAGATAAAAAAGAAAATCAGGATGAATTTGCTAAGCTTGATCAATATAAAAAACTCTCTAAATCAGGGCAGGTAAAGAATTATTTTAAATTCAAAGATTCCGATAAATATAAAAAATTTGTTGAATTAGACGGTTCTAAAGAAATTGAAGAATTTCAGGAATTAGAAAATGAAATTAACTCTCCTGAATTTAAATCTCATATTGAAGAAGTTAAGAACATTAAGTTTCAAAATACAGACGAGTTTAAAAAACAGCAGGAGTATAAATCATTAAAAAAATCTTCTGAAATTAAGAACTTTTATAAATTCAAAAATTCTCAGAAACTAGTTGTATTTACTGAATTGGATGGTTCGCAGGAAATTACTGATTACGAAGAACTGGAAGCATACATTAATTCAGAAGAGTTTAAAGAGGAAAAGAAGTATTTGCAGATTAAAGATAAGTTCAAATTGTCAGATGAATTTAAGCAAGCAGAAGAATATAAAGAATTGAAGAAATCTGAAAAAATTAAATGGTACCAAAAGCTTGAGAAGCAAAACGATTTTGACAAACTCCATGAATGGGAACTAACTTTTGAAGAAGATTTTAGTGAAAGTAAATTAAACACAGATAAATGGATGACAGGTTATTACTGGGGTAAGAACTTGTTGCAGGATGATTATGTTCAGGTGAATGAGAAACAATTCTTCAAGGAAGCAAATCTTGAAATAGCTAACGGCAATTTGAAGATTGTTACGAAACAAGAAAAGGTTCAGGGTAAAACCTGGGACCCTACAATGGGTTTTTATGCAAAAGAATTTGATTATACATCGGCATTAATTAATACTGGTCAATATTTTAGACAACAATACGGATTATTTAAGGCTAAAATTAAAGTAGATCACTCCTATCCTATACATCATGCCTTTTGGTTATTAGGAGAGAAAATAACGCCTGAAATAGACGTTTTTAAGTATGGTAAAAAATCACCAACTAAATTGGAAGTTGCAAATTATTGGAATGGTGATGGTAACATCAAAAGTAATAAAAAGTCGCTTGGAGGATTAAACTTTTCTAAAGACTACTATATATATTCACTTGAATGGACCAAAGATAAACTAACCTGGAAGATTAATGATGTAGTTCTTTATGAACAAACAGAAGGAATTCCGGATGAACCTATGTACATTGTGTTAAGCTCAGGAATAAGCCAGGAAGGTAACCCTTCTGGCCCTGGCTCCATGGAAGTTGATTGGGTAAGGGCTTTAAAGCGAAGTGAATAATATCCATAATGACAAAACCTAAACTTAAGATTAAGCCAGGTTTTATTGATTATTTATTTGAAATAATTTCTTTAACGCTATTAGTGGTAATCTTTGTTATCACGATTGTTAAGTATTCTGTTTTATAAGAAACCATCCCTACCCATTTTAATTTATATGGTTTAGCTGACGCTTATGGCAGCAAAGCTAATGTTTGGCTGTTTCCTTTCATTGCAGTAATTGCATATGCAGGTTTTACAATCGTAGTTAGATTCCCTCATAAATATAACTATCCTGTTCAAATTACTGAATATAATGCAGAGAAAAGCTATAAGATTGGAATACGAGTAATAAGAGTGCTTAAAGTGTTATTTTTAGTACTATTACT
>PKTC01000049.1 GCA_002869305.1 Marinilabiliales bacterium | reverse complement strand
CCTATCGTGCGATACTAAAATAATAGTTCCTTCAAAATCATTTAGAGCCTTCTTAAGAATATCTTTCGATCTCATATCCAGATGATTGGTTGGTTCATCAAGAACCAGTAAATTATATGGTTTCAATAATAACTTTGCCATTGCCAACCTGGAACGTTCCCCACCTGATAGAACCTTTACCCTTTTATCGATATCTTCACCGCTAAAAAGAAATGCTCCCAATATATCCCTGATTTTCAATCTTACATCACCAACAGCTATATCATCTATTGTTTGCAGCACCGTTTTCTTTTCATCCAACAAATCATCTTGATTTTGAGCAAAATAACCAATCGAAACATTATGTCCAATTTTTAATTGTCCACTATAATCCAAATCTCCCACAATAATCCTTGAAAGAGTTGTTTTACCTTCACCATTTCTACCTACGAAAGCAATTTTTTCACCACGTGTGACAGTAAGTTCAATATCTTTAAAAACCGTTAAGTCTCCATAGCGTTTTTCCATATCTTTTGTTCGAACAACTAAATCGCCGGATCTTGGAGCGGGCGGAAACTTTATATGTATAGCACTATTATCTATATCATCAACTTCTATTCGATCAATCTTCTCAAGTTGTTTGATTCTTGACTGAACCTGAACAGCTTTTGTAGCTTTATATCTAAATCGTTCGATAAATTCTTCAGTGTCATCAATCTTCTTTTTTTGATTTTGATATGCTGCCAATTGTTGTTCTCTTCTCTCCTTTCTTAAAACTTCGTAATTAGAGTAGGGAACATTATAATCATAGATTTTTCCCATGGATATTTCAACCGTACGTTTGGTTATATTATCTAAAAAAGCTCTATCGTGCGAAATCAGAACAACAGCGCCAGGGTAATCAATAAGAAAATCTTCGAACCACTGTATAGCTTCGATATCTAAATGGTTAGTTGGTTCATCCAATAGTAAAACATTGGGTTTTTGAAGTAAGATTTTAGCCAACTCTATTCTCATTCGCCATCCACCACTAAATTCTGATGTTGGTCGGTTAAAATCTGTGACCTTAAATCCTAAGCCTAGTAATGTTTGCTCAATATTTGCTTCAATTGCACCTCCACCCAACAACTGATAACGATCACTGGCTTCCGTTAAATCATGTATCAGCTTTAAATATTCTTTTGATTCGTAATCGGTTCTATCTGCTAGTTGATTATTTATTTCTTTGATCTTCTCATCTAGTTTTAACACCTCAGAAAATGCTTCTCTTGCTTCTTCAAAAACATTGCGCTTGTCATTTACATTCATATTTTGCGGCAAATAGCCAAGACTTGTTCCAGAAGGTATGGTAACAGTTCCCTTAGTTGGAGCTTGCAATCCCATAAATACTTTTAGAAGTGTCGATTTTCCTGCTCCATTCTTTCCAACTAAACCAATCCTATCTTTTGGATTTATTAAAAAGTTAACATTATTAAATAACTGAAAAACCCCAAACTCAACACATAACTGCTCAACGGAAATCATAAAAAATAATTTTCGCAAAGATAAAATAATCTCTCTTAAATATGGTGTAATTGAGCATTTCATATTAGTTACTAAATTCGATATTCTGAACTCTACCTGCTAACTATATTGCTAACTGTTGCAAGACTTGGGGTTGTCTATAAATTATCTTCCTTTTGCAATGCGTACTTATTGCATGCTGCCAAGTGTTGACTGTTTTTTATATCTTTGCAGAAATTTAATATTTAGAAAACGTGGGAAGAAAAAAGCGAATATTACCTCAGATAGAGAATGTAGAAATTACGGATGTAGCAGCAGAAGGAAAAGCAATTGCGAGAATTGATAATAAAGTCATTTTTATTACTCAGGTTATTCCGGGGGACATTGTTGACATTCAGGTAACAAAAAAAAGAAAAAGCTTTATGGAAGCTGTACCTGTTAAATTCCACAAATATTCGGACATAAGAGTTGATGCGTTTTGTGAGCATTCAGGTGTATGTGGAGGTTGTAAATGGCAGAATCTTCCATACAAGGAACAACTTAAATATAAACATCAGCAAGTAGTTGATAATTTAGAAAGAATTGCCAAGGTTGAATTACCTACAGTTAATTATATTCTTGCTTCCGAAAACACAACATATTACAGAAATAAACTTGAATTTACATTCTCAAATAATCGTTGGTTAACAAAAGCTGAGATAAATACAGATAAAAAATTAGACCGAAGTAATGCACTTGGATTTCATGTCCCAAAAATATGGGATAAGATTGTAAACATAAACAATTGTTATTTACAAAAAGAGCCTTCTAATTCAATAAGGCTAGAAGTAAAAAAGTATGCAGATGAAAATCATCTTTCTTATTTTGATTTAAGAAAACAAGAAGGATTATTGCGAAATTTGATCATCCGAACCTCCACTACAAATGAATTGATGGTAATCGTGGTTTTTTTTAAGAATGATCAAGAAGATATTAGTAAATTGCTGGATCATCTAGCACATAAATTTCCTGAAATTACATCATTAATGTATATTGTAAATTCCAAGGCGAATGATTCAATTACCGACCAGGAAGTTATTTTACATAAAGGAAATGATCACATATTTGAGCAAATGGAGGATCTTAAATTTAAGATCGGACCGAAGTCCTTTTACCAAACAAACTCTGAACAAGCATATAACTTATATAAGATTGCACGTGAGTTTGCAAACTTAAGTGGGCAAGAAACTGTATACGACCTTTACACAGGGACCGGAACAATTGCTAATTTTATAGCCAAGAGTGCTAAAAAAGTAATTGGGATAGAATATGTTCCTGAGGCCATTGACGATGCAAAAGTAAATTCAACAATTAATGCCATTGCAAATACAGAATTTTTCGCCGGCGATATGAAAGATATTTTAACGACTTCGTTTATCAAAGAACATGGAAATCCGGACACAATTATTACTGACCCTCCCAGAGCAGGTATGCATCCTGATGTTATTAACTCGATTATAAACGCGAATCCAAAAAAGATAGTTTATGTTAGCTGTAACCCAGCAACACAAGCGAGAGATATTAGCTTATTAGATGCAAACTATAAGGTAACAAAGGTGCAGCCAGTAGATATGTTTCCTCATACATATCATGTGGAAAATGTTGTTTTATTGGAACATAGATAAATCATTATCTAATTATATTAAACCAATTATAACCAATTAAACGTTATCTGTCAATAAATCACAATCTTCATGTGTATTTATTAATATTATTTTAATATATTAGCTACTCTATAACCCTGGCTGATAAAAACATTGCTTTGGTTATTTTGATTTGATTGAAATGACACAAAATAATTCTGACTCAAAT
>PKTC01000499.1 GCA_002869305.1 Marinilabiliales bacterium | reverse complement strand
GGTTAAAGCCGGTTTCATGGAAGAAAATCCTATTGCTGATTTTAAAGTGGGTGATAATTCAAAAGATAACTATAACAAGATCGATCTGCACCGACCATATGTTGATGGTGTATATTTAGTTTCTGATACTGGCAAAAAAATGGTTCGCGAATTAGATCTAATAGATGTTTGGTTCGATTCAGGAGCAATGCCATACGCACAATTACACTATCCTTTTGAAAATAAAGAAGGCTTTGATCAGGTATATCCTGCAGATTTTATTGCTGAAGGCGTTGACCAAACAAGAGGCTGGTTCTTTACATTGCATGCAATCGCGGTTATGCTATTCGATTCTGTTGCCTATAAAAACATCATATCAAATGGTTTAGTTTTGGATAAGAATGGGGCAAAAATGTCTAAACGTTTGGGTAACGCGGTTGATCCATTTGAAACCATAGAAAAGCATGGATCTGATCCTTTGCGATGGTACATGATAACAAATGCTCAGCCATGGGATAATCTTAAATTTGATATTACCGGATTAGACGAAGTGAAGCGTAAATTTTTTGGGACCCTATATAATACCTATTCGTTCTTTTCTCTGTACGCTAATGTGGATGGTTTTGCTTTCAAAGAAGAAGAAATTCCTGTGAATGAGCGTCCTGAAATTGATCGTTGGATTATATCGCTTTTAAATTCTTTAATAAAAGATGTTGAGAACAATTACGAGAATTACGAACCAACAAAAGCTGGTAGGGCAATACAAGAATTTGTTACAGAAAACTTAAGCAACTGGTATGTTCGATTAAACAGAAAACGTTACTGGGGTGGCGAGTATTCCAAAGATAAAATTGCTGCTTACCAAACTTTATATACTTGCTTAGAAACTATTGCCAGATTGATGGCTCCTGTTTCTCCTTTCTTTGCCGATCAAATCTTTATTGATTTAAATAAAGTAACCGGCAAAGACTCAACGGAATCTGTTCATATTGCGGATTTCCCAAAATATAATAAGCAATTTATCGATAAAAAACTGGAAGAAAGAATGGACATTGCACAACGCGTATCGTCTATGATTTTAGCACTTAGAAGAAAGGTAAATATAAAAGTGCGCCAACCTTTAAGCAAAATTATGATTCCTGTATTAGATAAGTCTTTGCAAACAAATTTTGAAGCTATTCGTAGTTTAGTTCTTTCAGAAGTGAATGTAAAAGATGTTGAGTACATTACGGATACAACGGGAGTTTTAGTTAAGAAAATAAAGCCTAACTTTAAAACCCTGGGACCGAAATTTGGTAAGCTGATGAAACAAATTTCGCAAGCTGTTGCTCAAATGTCGCAAGAAGATATAATGGCATTCGAGCGCGATGAATCATTCGCATTAAACGTTGATACAGAAAAAATCCAGCTTACATTAGAAGATGTTGAGATAACATCAGAAGACATCCCTGGCTGGTTAGTGGCAAATGATGGAAAATTAACGGTCGCACTCGACATTAATGTTACTAATGAATTGAGAGAAGAAGGAATAGCTCGTGAGTTTATAAATAGAATCCAAAACATTAGAAAAGATAGTAATTTTGATGTAACCGATAAGATAAAAATACAGATTCAAAAACATGAATTAATCAACACTGCTATTGAAAAGTTTAACGATTATATAAGCGCTCAAACACTAGCAAAATCTATTGATTTAGTTGATGGATTCGAGCAAAACTCTGTTCATCTTGTTGATATTGACGATGAGATAAAAACGAATATTAAAATAGATAAGATAAGCTAATATTTACTTTTTTGATTCAAAAAATTTCTTATCTTTAAGCAACTAAAATTGATGAATTATGGCGGAAAAGAAAAGGTACACAGACGAAGAGTTGGTAGAATTCAAAGACATAATACTGAAAAAGCTTGATAAAGCAAGACAAGATTATGATATATTGAAAAAAACGATTACACATAGTGAAAGTAACGATACTGAAGACACTTCGCCAACGTTTAAAGTATTAGAAGAGGGAGCAGCCACTCTATCTAAGGAAGAAGCCGGAAGACTGGCACAACGTCAACAAAAATTTATTCAGCATTTACAAGCTGCTCTTATTCGCATTGAGAATAAGACTTATGGTATTTGCCGTGAAACTGGAAAGTTAATTTCAAAGGAAAGGCTTCGTGCAGTTCCTCATGCAACCTTAAGCATTGAAGCAAAGCAAAATCAACGCTAATTTTAAATTTTAACATAATTTATGAAATGATTGAATCAAAACGGTTCAATCATTTTTTATTATTCAACTCTTTTTAATAGTTTTATGCACTAAATTATTAGACTATGAAATCAATCACTTTAAAATCAATCATTGTTATTCTTCTGATCTTAATAATTGATCAAAGTTTTAAAATATGGATTAAAACGAACATGATTTTGGGTCAGGAATACAAAGTTTTGGGAGATTGGTTTATCATACATTTTACCGAAAACAACGGTATGGCTTTCGGAATGGAGCTCTGGGGGAAACATGGTAAAATTTTTCTTACACTCTTCCGTATAGTTGCAGTTATTGGAATTGGATGGTATATGAGAATACTAATTAAACAAGAAGCACCCAAGATGGTGATCATAAGTATTGCTCTAATTATGGCTGGTGCTCTTGGTAATATACTGGATAGCGTTTTCTATGGTATTCTGTTTGACGAAAGTTTTTATAAAGTTGCTGAATTTTTACCCAGCGAAGGTGGCTATGCCAGTTTACTGCAAGGAAGAGTAGTTGACATGCTTTACTTTCCAATTTTTAGAGGAAATTATCCGAGCTGGTTTCCATTTTGGGCCAATCAGAATTTTATCTTTTTTCGTCCGGTTTTTAATATCGCCGACTCTTCTATAACCATTGGTGTTGCCTATATATTAATTTTTGAAAGATCTTTCTTTAAACATATTGAATAAGATAATCGCTGATTTATAAAGTTTTTGATTTTTTGAAATAATACTATTACTTTAAATGAAATTTAAAACAGCTTATTGCTCAGCAGTGCGAATATTGCTGAATTAATCAAACGTACCTGTTTTAAGAATCAAATTTATCAGGTGTATTTGCCAAACTAGCTTAGTTTTTAAAAGTAACAATAAAACAACCGGGAAAATCTTTTGAAAGTTTATTTTTAAGATTATTCAAATAAGCATCGGAATTACTATTTCCAATAATTATTCGATAAACTTTTTCCTCTTTTACATTTGCAGCTTCAACGAAAATTTCTTCTTTATACTTTTGCTTTAACTTATCTACTAAATTAAAGATATTTTCATTGTTTTTATAACTTCCTACTTGTATACCCTTCCCTTTTGGAAAAACCTTTTCAGCATTTACTTTATAATAATTAGCTTCGCTTTCTTCTTCTTTATGATCGTTCTGCTCATCAGGTAAGTCATCCATGGATGCTATTAGTTCAACACTCACTTTTGCTAAACCATTTTGAACGAAATCAAGTTCTTCTGCGGCTGATTTCGACAAATCTATGATTCGGTTGTCAACAAAAGGTCCTCGATCATTAATACGAACCACAACATATTTATTGTTTTCGAGATTTGTCACTTTTACTATACTTCCAAAAGCTAAGGTTCTATGAGCAGCGGTGCGCTTTGCATGATAATATATTTCTCCGTTGGCCGTTTGTCTGCCTTCAAATTTGTCTGCATAAAAACTTGCAATACCAGTTTTAGAATATTTCTCTTGCGCTGTTAGGCATATCGCCCAGAGTAATAGAAAAAAAACAAGGATTAGTTTACTTTTCATTTTGTTTCTCTTTAAGTTGAGTATCAATCTCCCAATATTTATCTTCCTCGTCAAGATCCTCCTCTTCATCTTCAAACTCCCAGCTATAAATTTTTCTTCGTGGGCCACTTTCTCTATAATAAATCGCTAAAATCATTCCGGCTATGGCACCCATTAAATGCGATTCCCACGAAATATGTGGTTGTAATGGCAACAAACCCCAAACCATACTTCCATAAAGAAAAACAACCAATAAAGATATCGCCATCAGTTTTATATTCTTTCTTATTACACCACTAACAAACAAAAAGGATGCAAAACTGTAAACTAGTCCGCTTGCTCCAATATGATATGCTTGTCGGGCTCCAAACCAAATCCATATATTTGCAATGAAATAGCTTAAAAAAAATACCTTGTAAGCAATCTTATTGTAAAAATAAAATAGTCCAGTTCCTAAAATTAAAATAGGTATACTGTTGGCAATAAGGTGTTGAAAATCGGAGTGTATTAAGGGTGCAGTTATGATTCCTATTAATCCTTTAAGTTTTAATGGATATATTCCTAAAAAAACGAAATTAATATTTAATAAAACTTCTGTGATTTTAATAATCCATATAATTATTAAAAAAAACGATGGAAATATAAGACTATAAAAAAACCTCTTTTGTTCTTCTTGCATAGAAACTCCATTTAGATTTATAAATATCCTAAATTTTAAACAAATAAAAAACCCGATCGTTTTGATCGGGCTAGTCTTTATATAATATTGTCTATTTTATCAATATCCTTTTACTTAGAACAGAACCATCGTCCGATTCTATGGAAATGAAATACATTCCCTTTGCATTATCTGAAATATCTACCTGTTCTTTAATAATAGATTCTCCTGTGAGCTTATTGTTGTAAACGATTGAGCCTATCACATTAAAAACCTTTATGGTAAATGTTTCATTTGAGACTCCTTTTATTTCAATTGAGAACAATCCATTGGAAGGATTTGGGTAAATTTTGATATTCTCCTGATCCAAATTAGTAATAATGGTTGTTGAAGCCATTTTAATCGTAAAAACGGTATCTTGATTTATAACGCTAATTGAACTATCGTAATTCCAGAATCCATCCTTGCTTAAAGTAAAACTCATGTCGTTTTCTGGTGTAATATCACTAAATAAAGATTCCCCATTACTATCTGTATATTGACTACTACCATTGAATTCTACTAAAACACCATCCAAGAAAACACTATTAAGATCTTGAACTATAAAAGTAACATCATACTTTAGTTTTGTCATTTCTAACTCAATACTTTGGTCTTTATCAACGTTAATCATACCTTTTATTTCTTCAAATCCTTCTTTGTTAATTTGATATGTCCTATTTAAAGAATAGATTAAATTAAAATAAGATTCTCCATTACTATCAGTACTTTTGCTCTCCTCATTAAAGTTTATAATTGCATTATCAACCGGATTACCATCGCTGTTAAGAATATATGTAATTTTATATGAAGTATATGTCAGAACTTTGGTAAAAGTCATATTTTCTCCTGAAAGGCTTAAAACTCCTTCCTCATCATTAAAATGAGGTTTTGTAATCTTATAACTAATGTTATCAGATTCTTCCACATCATTAAAAATTACAAGCCCGTTATAATCTGTATAAAGTGTATCATCATTTAAAATAACTTCTGCATTATAAATGGGCCCTAATTCTCTTTGTACTTCAAAACAAACCTTATACTTAGCTTTTCCTTCAATCAATAATAAGTTTACAGAAGAATCATTTAAAACATCAATGGTTCCTTCAATATTACTAAAACCAGTTTTTCGAGCATTATAAATTAGACCTGTATCCATTTTTACTTGCTCAAATAATGCTAATCCATTTACGTCACTTGCTATTTCTTTTTCATTAAACTCAACCATCACATCTTTAACTGGATTTGTTCCATCAGAAAAATTAAATGCTATATTATATTTGTGTGCATTAAGAATAACATTTTTTGTTATGTTTGAAGTTACTTCTAATGTGTCAATTACCGACTCACATCCAAAGGAATGAACGATATATTCTTTTTCCATATCGTAATTAACATTATGAAACGTAACTATACCACCGTTGGTTGTTAGAGTTGTATCATTAAAAGTAACCTCTCCATCAATAATTCCATCCTGATCGAACAAATTAAAAGTTATATCATAACTTAACTCCTCTAAGATGATTTCCTGAGATGTATTGTTAAATATGTCAATTGTTGTATTTAAGTTATTATAACCATAAGCAGCTATTTGTAATGGGTAATTTATACCTTCAGGTATATCGTAAAATACAACATTTCCATTCACATCTGAGGTGTCAATTTCTCCTAAAAATTCGACAATTGCCCCTTCAATATATCCGTTATTTCCAGATATGGTAAGCGTTAATGAATAACTTAATCCATCTTTGCTTGTAATTTTTGCTATCCAGCCTTGATGCACAACCGAGCCATCGGAATAAAACTTAAAGGTTAATGCCCCATCTGGATTGCTTGCAATAATTTTATCGGGCAAGTTTGAATTACAATATGAGCCAATTAGATCTGCGGAAATATCTTCACCATTATAAATATTAAGATAATCATAACATCCGCTGCCATTAGGTTCTACATCGAAATCAATAAATTCAACTTCCAGGTAATTCCCTATTTCATTTGGTCTAATTGTTATGGTTTCATTCTCCGAATTGGAATAAATATTTGTACTTCCTCCTGAATCGTAAAAATAACCCTTACTTATAATTGTTGTGTCGTTATCAGTTATTTTTATTTCAGGTATTTGACCAATAACCAGTTCCTTACTCTCGGATTTATTGTAATAATTATTGTCTGCACATTCTATATTAAAATTTAAATAAACGCTAGTGCCAACATTTGTTTCAGAATTTGCTGTAACATTAAATGATATTGTATCTGTTTCATTTGCACTTAAATCAAATTCTTCAGATTCTCCATTATTTATTGTTAAGTTTAAGTTTCCGCTTCCAATAATCTCTGTTAATCCAACTAAATTTGAAATGTCTGCATTACCCGAATTAGCCACAATCAATGATATATTGCATGTTTCCCCAGGATCTAAAATTCCATTATTATTATTTGCAATATCTTCAACAATGAATTCTCCAATTTCCAATTTAGGAGCATTTAATGTTAGGTATAGCTTAGAGTTCCAGGTATACTCAACGCTTCCCAGATCTTCACCGCTTAATTCCAGTTCTAAAGTGAGTTTCTTTTGATCATTAATATTGCTTTTTATTGTAACTGAAAAGGATTCTTCTATAAAGGAACTATCGGACCTTGCAATAGATCCAAAAGCTTCATTATTTTTAGTAATAATAATGTTAGTGTCTAAAGAAATTAAAGTAGCACTAACATTAAAAGCATCATATGTATTAGATAAATTCTTAAGTTGTACATCTAAATTAATTGTTTCTCCATAATCAGGTAAAGAATTATTATTTCCAGATGCATCATCAATCAAGAAATAATCTAATATGACATATGGAGTAGTTGCCGGAATTATATCAACTTGATCTACAATTGGTTGGCGATTTTGTTTTGTTATTACAATATCAGCTATTCCAATATCAGCTATTGGATCAAAATTTAGTTCAACACTTCCAGTCTCATCAACTAACTGAGCATCCAGAAGAACTCCATTTTGGGATAAAGCAACATATGCATCTTCCTCTGCATCTACCAGAAAGTTTGAAGAGCCAATAAATATTTCTGAATTATAATTTGCCACTATGCTCTCTGGGACAGTTACATAGGGGGTTAACGAAGGATCTCCCATCAAATGATATATCTCCCAATAATAGGCTTTTCGACTTGATGTTGATGCTTGAACGGCTATATTTCCTGCTACATTAATTTGTCCTTGCGTTATATACCAATCTTCTTTACTCTCACCATTTAAATGGAAAAATTTATCATAAGCACCTAAACCACTTCCTTCATATGTAGGGTTTGCTGTAATAGAACTTGTTAAACCAACACCCCAATAATAATCCTCATCCCAGTAGGTATAATTTGAACCTCCAATATAGCCCACTGCTCCCTTGTTGGCGGCCATCAATATTTCTTCCCCGAAACAATCATCATTATAGAAAGTGTTTGATTGACAACAGTTTCCGATAATAAGAGGATACATATGATCGTTCGTTAGTCCATCGATATGACTAATGTTAAAACTTGGATCCGACCATCCACTTGATCCGCAGTGTGCAGTATAATTTGTGAATGATACTCCAGAGCTTATATAACTTCGAATAGATGCTGAGGCTTCTGAGTTACTAGAAGACATAACTCCACTAGCATCGCCATATAAATAGTAATATGATGTTATTCCGTTATCCGTGTTAGTATAATAATCATTCGCATAGTTAATTGCACCATTCCCATAAGTAGGAGCATAGCTTGCATCAACACCTGCTACCAGCACTACATTATCTAAGTATGTAGGATCTGGCATTTCGTATTTTTCTATTTCCAGCGTTTTATCAATTTGAGGCTGCAGTTCCTCAATGCTCTCTGCAGAAAACCTTCCATAGAAAACTTCAGGCAATTTATCATCTGTATATTCGAAATAATATAAATCTGTTTTGTGACTTCCTGCCATACCACTAAAAGTAGGTATTTGAGCTACATCGCCAACTAACAAAGCAAATGTTGGAGAAATTCCGTCGTCAGGATTATCGTATAAATTCTGCAAATATGCTTTAATATCGGTTGTTGTTGTTCCTATTTCATCTGTATAAGCTTCCACAACCATAAATCCCTTTTTGGTTTTCCAATCAATAAAAGGCTGTAGAGTTTCTTCAAACATCCTATCTGAAACCACGACATATTTAATGGGTCCGCTGATAAGAGCCTTGGATTCATTCGTTGAATTAATTGTTTGGTAATTTAAATCATCAAAATAAGAGGACTTAACGCGCGGTAAATTTTTTAAATCTTTTTCTGTCTCTGCAATAAATTCTACGCTTACTTCAATATTACTTAATACTTTAATTGTATTTGTAATGGGATTATATGAAAAAGGTGAAATTTCTATATAACCCAAATGTTTATCTCGCAAATAACCTAGATCTTCAAATATTATTGTTTCCCTTTTGTAAAATTCATTTTTTCCATAAACCTTTTCGTCCTTATGGAAGGGGACATCCTTTAGATTTTTACTTTTTGCAACTGATGGTTGTGCAGGAGCGATTAATTTTTTTATTCCTAATGCAGTTAATTCGACAATTTCTTCTTCAGAAAACATCAATTTTACCTTTGCTTTGTGATTTTTAGGGATTTCAATTAATCTGTTAATAACAGGCAGATCGGGTTTTCCTGCGTCAAATGTTTTGCTCATTCCATCCGAAAAAATCTGCCTATAAGTACCTTCTTTCGTTTCATTTTCAATTAAATCAACAGCACTTATCTTTTCCTTTATAATAAATCCATTGGAAGTTTTCTCAATTAATTCCTTGTTATTTATTGATTGATTGTATTCTTTTAATTCAACCTTAACTTTTTGCTGGGAATATAAAATTCCACCGATTATACAAAATACAAATATGAATGTTATGCGTTTAAACATAATGTAATTGTTTTTAAACAAATAATAATTAATAAATTAGAGCGAGACAAGTTATTCTTTTTCTACGTAAAAAAGAACTATTTTGTTCACTTTATTGGTGATTTAATTGGGATTTTGTCAGGTAATAATGGCTATTTATTTACTTTTCCGATTTTTGATTCTATCGATTCTATTTTCTGGTGTAGGCGATTTGATTTTTCTTTTCGAATATCAAGTTTGATTGAGGAATATACTCTTTTTGAAAATGATTCGAGTACTTTATAAGATTTATTTACAATATCTAAGGCCTCTTCAAGAGTTTCTGTTTCCACAATCGTTCCCATGGCTGTTAATTTGTAATTAACTCCACTGTTATTAATCATATCAATTATTTTACTAACTGATTCGCTGGCGCTATCTCCTGTTTTATCTGTTGGAAACATAGCAAATTCAAGAAGCACTGACATAACTTTAATTATTTGTTTACATTAAAATTTACTTCAATATCCCAATTGGATCTTACCTTAATTTTTTCATCATGATATAATACCTCCTCTGGCTGAATATGTTTTAAGTATTCTCCTGTATCCCATTTCCCATTGAAATTTTTATCGAGTATAACTTTAAACATAAATTCTTTGGGTGGTAAGAAATCAAACTCAACCAATTGATTGTTTTGAATGATTTGTTCTTTAACTACTGTTTCAGAATCTTTGTTCTGTATAATTAATTGACAAATCAACTGATACGTGGGAATAGAGTCAACTCCATTAACATCAATTAATATTTTTCCATAAAAATCATGTTTCTGGGTGTCAAACAACAAAATATTTGTGTCATTAACTGTCTCATAAATATCTGTAAACGCTTTGGGATAAATCTCTAATCGGTAAACTGTATCTTCACCCCAATCAACTTTCATTGAATAACTGCGATGTTTTAAACTATCCTTATTCAATTCAAAATCCACAGGTATTTCAACCGAATCAACCAGTGCAAATAAGTTAATTTTAGAAGTATCATATAAGTCTAATGGAGTTTCAAATCTAAATTCTAGATTTCGATTTAAATCCATTGTTCCCTTGCTTTTAATATTTAGATTGTACTTTAAACTAGTGTCAGATTCCTCGTTCTTACTTAATTTTGGTTCAACATATCTTAGATTTAAAGTATCGGTTCCCCATTGATAAACCATATTAGAATCCTCTTTTTGGTATGAGAAAGCAAAAAATAGTCTCTCTCGATTGTACAAGGAACTGTCTGTTAGCCAAAAAATAATAGAATCGCTTTTTTGATTTTCCTCTTTGATATACCACTCATGTTGCAGCGATGTATCTACTAATGAAAAAATGATACTATCCTTTATTGGCTTGTTTAATGCCACTTCAATTTTTTGTTTTGAATTTCTAGCATTATAGGTTAAATACTGAACCTCATGATACTCTGTAAACAATCTCAAAACAAGTTCATGCGCAGGATAATAATTTTCTATGTGGGTTATAATCGTATCAATTGGTTTTATTTCAGGAATTTCTTCTTCTTCTAAATAATAAATGCTATCGTGCACAAATATTGTATCAGAGTGCATTTCAGTAATTAGTTCAAACTCTATAAGAGAATCAATATAAGCTATGTCCTCGTTGGGCAAATCAAACAAGTAATTTTTATTAAAATCTCTAAGGCAAAAAAGCTTAAACTTTTTATTTCCAATGTTATTAATTCTAAAAAACCCGGTCTCGTCTGTTTTTGAAATATGTGAAGGAATTTTTTTAATTGGAATTGAATCTTCCAAGTCTTTATAAAGCATAACAAATACTCCTTCTTCAGGCAACAAGTTAAATGAATTAAGAACTGTTCCAGAAATGGTCATTGAATCAATAAAAAGTCCGGTCGAAAGAACATATTGAAAATTTTCAATGGGATTTCCTTCATTGAAATCTTGCACAGAATTTCCAAAATATATGTTATAAGTGGTTGAATCCTGAAGATCTTCTAAAAATTCAATTACCAGACTTTTACCTTTAACTTTAATTTCAGGTTTTTCTTCAAGTGGAGGGGATATTACTAAATTATTGTTTAAGTCTTTTAATTGTATATATTCATCGAATGTAATTGTTACTTTCTTACTTCTAAAATTTACTGTTTTGTCTGGTGGTGTTATTTCAACAATCAATGGATGATCCTCATCTTTAGGGCCTCCCGTTGGAGTAACTATTTTAGCACAACTTGAAAAAATTATCGTGCTGATTATCAAAAGATATAGGATATTCTGAATACTCTTAACTTTCATGATTTTTAAAACAATTAAACGTACAAACTTAAAAAGTTTATTTTAATAAACAGTATTGGAATAATTTTTATTACAGTATATACTAATTTAACATTTAATAACACAATCCTAAGCTAATATTTCTAAGTACACATTAAAATTTTAATACATTTGTATAGTTAACAAAAACAAATAAGCATGTTACTAAATTATATAAACTGGAATGTAGATCCTGATATTGTAAGTTTCTGGGGATTAACAATAAGATATTACGGCATATTATTCGCTTCTTCTTTCTTTTTTGGATATCTCATTATGCAAAAAATATTTAAAAAAGAAGGTTTAACCGTTGAATTGTTGGATAAATTAACGGTATACATGGCTGTTGGAACAGTTTTAGGAGCGCGTTTAGGACATTGTTTATTTTATCAACCAGATTACTATTTAAGTAATCCCTGGGAAATATTAAAAATATGGCATGGCGGTTTAGCAAGTCATGGAGCTGCTATTGGAATATTAATTTCTTTGTATTACTTCTCCAGAAAAAACAAAAAGCCCTATTTATGGATATTAGACCGAATTGTAATAGTGGTTGCACTAGCTGGGTTTTTTATTCGAATGGGTAACTTAATGAATTCTGAAATTTATGGTATTCAAACCAGCCTGCCATGGGGCTTTATATTTGTTCGCGATGGTCAAACTATTCCAAAACATCCTACCCAAATTTATGAAGCACTTTGTTATTTAATGATTTTCGTTTTACTATATGCGATTTATAATAAAAAAGGTACGAATTTAAAACAAGGTTTTATATTTAGTATTTTCCTAATTCTTCTATTTACTGTTCGTTTCTTTATTGAGTTTATCAAAGAAGATCAGGTTGGTTTTGAGCAAGGAATGTCGCTTAATATGGGTCAGTGGTTAAGTATTCCTTTTGTGCTTATAGGAGTATTTCTATTTTACAGAAGCTATACTCTTATACCAAAGAAAGAATAAGACTTTTAGGTCTTTTATTCCTATTAAATATTTTGATAATTTGTTTGCTTGATAGAGTTCTAATTAAGGCAAAAAAGTCTTAAATTTAGATTTCTTACATAATTTAAATATTATGATCAATCAAATTATCAACTTCAGCATTAAGAATAAACTTATTATTATTCTTTTTACATTAACAATAGCAGCCATTGGAGTCTATTCCATTTTAAAAATCCCTGTTGGTGCGGTTCCTGATATAACAAATAATCAAGTGCAGGTTATCACGGTTTCAACCAATTTATCTACTCAGGATGTTGAGCAATTCATTACCTATCCCGTAGAATTAGAAATGGCTAATTTACCAGGTGTAAAAGAAATCAGATCCATATCAAAATTTGGTTTGTCCGTTGTTACAATCGTTTTTGAAGAAAATCTAGGAACATATTTACCCAGGCAATTAATCGCTGAAAAAATAAAAAACGCTGCTGATAATATACCTGAAGGTTTTGGAACGCCTGAAATGGGACCTATATCAACCGGGCTTGGAGAAATTTATCAATACATTCTTGATGTTAAACCTGGTTACGAAAATAAATATTCGTCCATGGAGTTAAGATCAATACAGGATTGGATTGTTAAACGCCAGCTTTCAGGCATTCCCGGGGTAGTTGAGGTAAATACCTGGGGTGGTTTTTTAAAGCAATATGAAATTGCAATAAATCCACATCTACTTAAAAGCTTTAATATTAGCTTAATTGAAGTTTTCGACGCTATAAAAAAGAACAATAGCATTGCAGGAGGTGCTTATATCGAAAAACAGGATAAAAGTTATTTTATCCGTGGCGATGGAATGGTTAAATCAACGGAAAATATCAAATCCATTGTAGTAAAAAGTGTAAATGGAATTCCGGTATTAATAAGTGATATCGCAGAAGTGCGAATGGGACATGCAAATCGTTTTGGTGCTATAACAGCCAATGGCGAGGGGGAAAAAGTTCTTGGCCAGATTATGATGCTTAAAAATGCTGACTCAAAAATGGTTATTAATGCTGTGAAAGAGCGTATAGAAGAGGTACAACAAGTATTGCCAGAAGGTATTTTTATAAATCCAATTGTTGAGAGAAGTGAACTCATTGATAAAACCACAGCAACAATTGTTGAAAATCTATTGCTTGGTTGTTTAATTGTGATGCTTTCGGTTATTTTAATTCTGGGGAATTTAAGATCAGCTTTGGTTATTGCTTCAATTATTCCGCTTTCATTGTTGTTCACCATATCCCTGATGTATATTTTCAACATTGATGCTAATTTAATGAGCCTTGGGGCCTTAGATTTCGGTATTATTATTGACGGTGCGGTGATTATTGTTGAATACATTGCTCTAAGAATAACCCGGCAAAGAGCAGAATTTTATGCAAGTCAGGGAGAAGACCGGTTTCTTCTCAAGGATAAAATATCCTATGAGGGAGCCTCTAAAATGATTAATTCAGCCATTTTTGGACAGATCATAATTCTTATTGTATTAATCCCTGTATTTACATTAAGTGATGTTGAAGGAAAAATGTTTAAACCCATGGCGCTATCATTTAGTTTTGCCATCATTGGAGCGATGATTTTAGGATTAACCTGGGTTCCTGTTGCAGCTTCCATGTTTTTAAAACCAGAAAAGGAAAATGCAAAAAACATTTCAACATGGATAATGGGTCTTATGCATAAATCGTACACACCAGTCATCAAGTGGGCCTACGAACATAAAGTTATACTAATCAGCCTGGCCGTTGCGTCATTAATTTTTACCGGAATCATATTTTCAAGAATGGGAGGTGAATTTGTACCAACGCTCGATGAAGGAGATTTTGTGATTCAGCCAGTATTAAAAACAGGAACTTCTCTGAGTAAAACGGTTGAATTAACAACCCAAATGGAGCAGATTCTTTTGGACAACTTTACCGAGGTAGAGAAAATTGTATGTAGAATAGGTGCAGCTGAAATTCCAACAGACCCTATGTCGATGGAAGAAATTGACATGATCATTAAGCTAAAACCTAAGAATCAGTGGAAAATAACAAAAAGCAAAGAAGAGTTAGCTGATAAATTCAAAGAAGCTTTATCGGTAATTCCAGGGATAGAATACGAGTTTACACAGCCCATTGAAATGCGTTTTAATGAATTAATTACCGGTGTTAGAGCCGACATTGCTATTAAACTTTTTGGAGAAGATCTTGATTATCTTGACCAGAAAGCCAACGAAATTAAAAATCTAATAACTGATGTTCCGGGTGCAGCGGATATAATATTAGAAAAAACCGTTGGATTACCGCAACTAAAAGTTGATTATAAACGTGAAAATATTGCATATTATGGACTATCTATCGAAGAAGTAAATCAGCAACTTACTGCAGCTTTTGGAGGACAAATTGCAGGAAGTGTCTTCGAAGGAGAAAGGCGTTTTGATTTGGTTGTAAGATTTCAGGAAGCCTTTAGAAAAGATATTGATAATATTCGAAACTTATTTATTGAATTGCCTAATGGAAATCAAATTCCTTTGGTTGAACTAGCTGAAATAAACTACACCTATGGTCCAGCCAAAATATCTCGTGACAATACCCGGCGCAGAGTTGTTGTTAGTGTTAACGTTAGAAATCGTGACCTGGAATCTGTAATTTTTGATATTCAAAAAATCATCGATGAAAATATTTCCTTAAATCCTGGTTACCATATTGCATATGGAGGACAATTTGAAAACCTGCAAAATGCAAGCAATCTGTTAAAAGTTGCCGTTCCTGTTTCTTTATTACTAATTTTTATTTTCCTGCATTTTGCCTTTAGATCATTAAAAGATACAATCATGATATTTACTGCTGTTCCACTATCAGCGGTTGGTGGAGTTTTCCTTTTATGGCTAAGGGGAATGCCCTTTAGTGTATCGGCAGGGATAGGTTTTATTGCACTATTTGGTGTGGCTGTACTAAATGGGATTGTACTTATTGAATACCTTAAAGAATTAAAAGATAGCGGCATGAAAGACATGCGTGAGCTCATATTTAAAGCAACCCGCGAGAGATTAAGGCCCGTAATGTTAACAGCAGCTTCAACTGCTGTAGGCTTTCTTCCAATGGCTATTTCAACATCGGCAGGGGCAGAAGTTCAAAGGCCTTTAGCTACTGTCGTTATTGGTGGACTTGTGACTTCTACTATGCTAACAATGATTCTATTGCCCATTCTGTTTTACATCTTTAATACTAAAAACCCTTTTCGTAAGATAAAGGTTTCAAATAAAATAGCATCTATAATTATCATTTTCATAGTTTTGAGTCCATTAGCATCTTTTTCTCAAGAACCTACTGATCTGCAGACCATTACTTTAGAGCAGGCTGTTGAATACACCAAACAAAACAATCCGGTTTTAAAGAATGCCGCTTTAGATGTTACATCAGCTAGAAAACAAAAACAGGGGGTCTTAAATTTTGAGCCCACAGAGTTTAATTATCAAAATGGACAAATAAACTCAGACATTATTGATTACTCATTTGAAATAAATCAAAACTTTGGCTCCTTTTTGAGTCATATACAAAGAAGCAAGCTTGTTGGTGAAAATATTATTCTTAGTGAAAAAGAGTATACCATTGTGGAAAGAGAAATTGTAACTCAAACTAAAATGGCCTATTTCAAGTGGTTACTTTTAATAAACCATTACAGCATAACACAAGAAGAACTAAAACTTTATAAAGAGTTTATTCGGATTTCAAGTTTAAAATACGAATTAGGAGAAACTAACCTATTAGAACAAACCGTTGCCGAAACAGAATATGCATCGAAAAAGAACGAGCTACTAAAAGCTACAGAGGAACTTATTATTGCTGAGAATTCCTTGAAACAACTCATGAATATTGATGGAAATTTAGTTCCTGAAAATGATTCTTTAGCTCTCTACCAATTTCGAGCAGGAACTGATCCTCAGGAAAGATTCAGCAAATCCATTCTATTGGATTATTACGAAAGTCTATATCAGGTGGAGAGCGTAAAACATAAACTGGAAAAATCTGCTTACTTTCCTGAACTTTCTGCTGGTTATTTTAATCAACAAATTGAGAATGAAGGTGGTTTCTCCGGTTGGAGTGTGGGAATAAGGTTCCCATTGTGGTTTTTGCCACAAAATGCCAAAGTGCAAGCGGCAAAAATTGAAACAGAAAAAGCACTGAATACTTTTGAGTATCAGAAATTCTATCTCGAAAAAGAAATTGAAAATCTAGTTATACAACTCGATCAGATTCAAAATGATATCATCTATTATCATGAAAATGCATTAAAAAAAGCTAGCTTCCTTATTAAGACGGCTACAGTTCAATTTGAAAAAGAAGAAATTGAATATCTTGAGTTTTTGCAAAGTATAAAGCTAGCACAGGAAATTAAAAGGAACTATTTTGAAACCATATATAATTACAACAATACCGCTTTAAAACTAGAGTTTTACTTAAAATAGACAATCATGAAAAAGTTATATTATATATTCTTATTCGCTCTGCTTACAGCCTGTTCCGGAGAAAAAGCTGATGAAATTTCGGAAGACTCGTCTCCTGCAATTGAAGATCTCTCTTCTGAGATTTCCTTAACTCAAGAGCAAATTCATTTGGCTAAAATTGAAAGTAGTAAAATTGAGAAGAGATTAATATCAGAAAGAATTGAATGCACGGGAGTTGTTGAAGCCCTGCCGCAAAATATAGCAACCATTTCTCCTTTAATAGACGGATTTATAAAAACGCTAAATTACCATCCAGGAGAGAGTATAAAAGAAGGAGCAATCTTGGCTACTTTAAATCATCCTGATTTTATTAATCTGCAGCAAAAATATTTAGAGAATAAAAGCGAACTTGATTATTACCAGGAGGAATACAAACGTCAGGGAGAACTGACAGTTGAAAATGCAGCTTCCATAAAAAAGTTGCAGCAGGCTAAGGCAAATTATTATAAATTTGAAGCCAGTTATCAATCATTAAAAGCTCAACTAGAGCTTCTAGGAGTTAACATAGAAGAGCTTAATAATGGTAATTTTACAAAAGAATTTAAGCTAATTGCACCTATAAGTGGAATTATTTCTCAGTTAAACAGCAACAAAGGAAAGTTGGTAAATACCGCTGACCCAATTTATGAAATTGTCGATTTATCATCTTTAAATATTAATTTAAAGGTTTTCGAAAAAGACATTTCACAAATCAAAAGAAAGCAAAAGATCGATTTTAAAACCCTGAATTCTGATAAATTATTTGTGAGTTCTGTCAAGAGGATTGGGGTTAAAGTAAATGCTTTAGATAGAACCGTTTTAGTCCAGGCTGAATTCAACAATACAAATTTAGAGCTAAACCTCGGAATGTTTATCAAAGGGTCTATCTACATAAACGAAAAAGAACGCTTTGTAATTTCAGACAAAGCTGTAATTCACGCTGAAAATGGATCTTTCGTTTTTACATCGAATAAAAGCACATTTCGGAAAATAAAAGTAAACGCGGGTATTGAAGAACAAGGCTTGGTTGAAATTAAAGATCCAGATGACATATTATTAAACTCCGACATTGTAATCAATGGTGCATATTATTTAATGTCAGCATTGGGAGAAAGTGAGTAAAACATAATTTTTATTATTTTTGACCGTTAATATCGCAAAGTATTGAACTTGTTTAAAATATACTATACATTTGCATGTTAAATTTAAATCCTAACAACCTAATTAGAAATGGAAGAGCAAAACAAAAATCAAAATTTAGAAAATCAACAACAAACGAATAATCAGGCTCCTATCCCGCCTCAAAAAAATAAAAGTGGATTAATGTTTATTCTTATATTGGTAATTGCATTATTAGCGGTAGTTACGGTTCTTTATATTAACCAAAGGCAAACAACAGACGAAATTGAAACAGCCTTAACTGCTGAAAAAGATTCTTTGCAAACGCATTTGATGGATTTAAGGAACGAATATGATGAGTTAATGACCGATAATGATTCATTAAACGCACAGCTTAATGATGAAAAAGAAAAAATCGATGATCTTTTAGCTGAAATTAAAACCGTAAAAGCAACCAATTACGCCAAAATTAAATCGTTGCAAAACGAATTAGGAACTTTGCGTGCTGTTGCAAAAAGTTATGTCCGCCAAATTGATTCTTTAAACACGATGAACCAGGCTTTGGTTGCTGAAAACATTTTAGTTAAAAATGAGATTCAGCAAGTAACGAAAACAAAAGTTGAACTAGAAGAAAAAAACAAAGATCTTTCATGAAAAGTTGAACTGGCAAGTGCTTTAAGAACTGAAAATATTCAAGCTATACCGATTAATAAGAGAGGGAAAGAGAATAACAAGTTAAATAAAATAGAAAAGATAAAAGTAAGTTTTCGATTAAAGGAAAACGTCTTGGCTGAACAAGGTGAGCGAGATGTTTTTGTTCGTATTGCCGGTCCGGATGATTATATTTTAGCAAAATCTGAAAAAGATCTTTTCGAGTATGAAGGACAAGAGATTGTTTATTCTGCAAAACGTCCTGTAGACTACGCCGGAAAAGATTTAGATGTTACTGTTTACTGGGATAACAATGGTGCCTTAATTGAAGGAACCTATGAGGTTTATATCTTTGCTGATGGCAACGAAATTGGTAATGTCCAGTTCCAAATCGAAGAAGGTGGATTATTCTAATAAAAATATATATTTCAGATAAAAAGGAGCTCATTGATGCTCCTTTTTTTTGTTCTTCTCTCCGTAATTTCACTGATTGAATCTCTCTTTTTACTGATTTTATATTTCTTTAAATTGGTTTTTCATTACTTTTATTTTTCATCAATCAAGGTAATATGAAGCCTTTCTCTTTATGTGGTTTATTCTTTTGTGTAATATTCTATTTAACCATACATAATAATAAAGCTGCTGCCCAAAACTGCAATATTAATACAGCAGTACAACTTGTTTATCAGGATAGTATCGAAAGTTATATCCAACATCTTGAAGATTACGAAACACGTTTTATGATTGCACCTAACCGATTAAAAATTGCGTTGTGGTTAGGATCTAAATTTAATTCTTTAGGCATTGATAGTGTGCGAATAGATACATTTGAAACCCACACTGTTCACAGTAACCTTGGCATTGACACAACCACAAAACAATATAATGTAGTAGCAACCATACCTGGCATAACAAAAAGGAAAATTATTATCTGTGGCCACTATGATAGCTTTGCATATGGAGATCCATTTTCATATGCTCCTGGTGCGGACGATGATGCTTCTGGTATTGCAGCTTGTTTAGAATCGGCAAGGGTTTTTTCGGAAATTAACTTAACACCAAAAAATACTGTAGAAATAATCGCCTTCGCTGCTGAGGAATTAATGAACTATGGTCTGGGTGGTTATGATATACATGCCGCCAAGGCAGAAGTAAATAATGATACCATTGATTTAGTCATACATAATGATATGATAGGATTTAATGATGGAAATTGGACTATTTTCTTCTCCAATTATCCCGGTTGTGAATCTGAAACCAATTTATTAGCTTTTGTATGCGATACATATACAAGTTTAAATAAACAGTTCTGGCCACCAAATATGGGGCCATTTGCAGATAGAGCCTTTTATAGCAGAGATTATAAGTCAGTTTACATTGAAGAAAATTTTGATTTAAACCCAAATTACCATAAGGTTACAGATCTTTTAAGTAATATGGATGTTTCGTTTTGTGCAGAGGCTACTAAATTAAGTGTAGCTGGGGCAATGCAGTATGATTTATTTGGAGTTACTACTTTATCCGGAGAGTCGCCTGTTTTCAATGAGACAACATTTTCCGTTTATCCAAATCCTGTTCAGGAAAAAGCAAGGATTGAATTCAATCTAGAAACTGCATGTTATGTTGATCTTTCGATTTATGATGTTACAGGTCAAAAAGTTGAGACCATTGAAAAAGGAAAAAGAGAAAAAGGAAATTATTCAATTGAGTTTATCAATGACAATCTAAATGGTTTTTACTTTATAAACTTGAGAATAGACAATAAAATAAATTACACAAAAAAAATCTTTACACACAGACCTTAGTAAATAGATTCTAATGAAAAAGAGCTTCAAGAAGCTCTTTTATTTTTTTTCTGGTCTATTATGCAATCCACATTCTTTTTTTTCAGGTTGTTCCCACCACCAACGGCCAGCACGAACATCTTCTCCAGGCAAAACTGCTCTTGTACAAGGTTGACAGCCAATACTCGGAAAACCCTGATCGTGCAATTCATTGTACGGAACATTATATTTTCTAATGTAATCCCAAACTTGATCTTCTGTCCAGTCAATTAGTGGATTGATTTTAAATAAGCCGTGTTGTTCGTCCCATTCTACTAGTTGATTATCAAAGCGAGTAATTGATTGATCTCGACGTAAACCACAAATCCAAGCTTCTAAGCCTTTAAAGGCTCTCTTTAATGGTTCTTTTTTTCTTAAGTAACAGCACCTCTCTCTGTTTTCAACACTTTTATAAAAGTGGTTGATCCCCTTTTCCTCAACCATTTCTTCCACCTTTTTGTGATCAGGGAAATAAACCTTTATTTTTTTATCATAAAGCTCGCTGGTTTTTGCTATCAGATTATATGTTTCAGGAAAAAGACGACCGGTGTCTAAAGTAAAAATATTAACGTTTTTATTTATTTTACATATCATATCAGTTAAAACCTGATCTTCTGCTCCTAAGCTGGAAG